>JAGCWD010000088.1 GCA_017962025.1 Bacteroidales bacterium | reverse complement strand
GTCTTCGGAAGGGATTCGGTCCAGCCGTCATATTCAGCATCAAAATTGTCACGGGGAGACATTCCGGTAGTCTTTGTTACATAGAGAAGGCGGAGATATGGATAGTCGCCTGCCTTCTGGATGTCATCCTTGTTGACCCTCACAGCCCTCCAGCTCTCGACCGGCATCTCCATGTTTGACTGGCCAGAACATAGCCAGACCTCGCCGACAAGGACGTTCTCAAGGACCACCGGCTTCCCGTCGGAAATAGTGACCGTGTACCTTTCGTAGCTTCCCGTGGGGGTGTCTATCTTCACTGACCAGCATCCGTCAGCATCGGCGACACATGAATATACCCGGCCGTTCCAGGAAGGGGTTACAGTCACCTTCGCTCCGGGGGTTGCCTTCCCCCAGACAGGTGCCTGGACATTCTGCTGAAAAACCATATTATCAGTGAAAAGTGGCGAAAGCTCTATCTTAGCTTCTGCCGAGAGCCCTGCGAAAAGGACCGCCAAAGAAAAGAGGATACGTTTCATAACATAACAAAGATAACTATATTTGTAAAGAATGATAAACTCTAAGCCCCATTACCTGATCCTTGACGGCCTCCGTGGAGTTGCCGCCTTGATCGTTATTGTCTATCATGTCTTTGAGCTATATTCAGGGACTCCCCTGCCTCACGGCTACCTCGCTGTCGATTTCTTCTTCATCCTGTCCGGCTTCGTAATCGGCTACGCCTACGACGACAGATGGGGTAAGATGACTGTCGGTGGCTTTTTCAAGCGCCGTCTCATCAGGCTGCATCCCATGGTGGTCATGGGAGCCGTAATTGGAGCTATCACGTTCCTCATTCAGGGCAGTGTGCAGTGGGACGGGACCCACATCGGAATCGGCTGGGTAATGCTCGCGATGCTATGCACCATGTTCATGATCCCCGCCGTCCCGGGAGGAGCGACGGAAGTCCGCGGCAACGGCGAGATGTTCCCCCTGAACGGCCCCTCATGGTCGCTGTTCTTTGAATATATCGGGAATATACTGTATGCCCTTCTTCTCCAGAAGATGCCAAAATGGGCGCTTGCCATTGTGTGTGCGGTCTCAGGAGCCTTACTTATAGGAATATCCGTACGTGACGGGTTCCTCGGCGTGGGCTGGAGTTTCGTCGACGGAGGCTTCTGGGGCGGACTCATAAGGATGCTGTTCCCATATTCATTGGGTATGCTGATGGCAAGGGTGTTCGTACCATTGAAGGTTCGGAAATCCTTCCTTCTTTGCAGTGTAATGCTCATTTTGGTCGCCGTCCTGCCTTCCATTGGCGGAGCGATGTGGCGGAACGGCCTTTTCGAAGCTTTCTGCGTGATTGTTGTATTCCCCTGTCTGGTGTGGCTTGGAGCTTCTGAGAACGCTATCGGGGAAAGCACCGCAAAAGTCTGCTCTTTCCTTAGAGACCTGTCTTACCCTCTTTACATGGTCCACTATCCGCTGTTCTACCTGTATTATAATTATATAGGGTTCGACGGGAACGGAGTTTCCAAGTCATTCCGCGAAGCCTGGCCGGCTGCCCTGCTGGTCGTAGCAGCCAGCCTTGCCCTGGCCTGGGTGTGCATGAAATTTTACGACAAACCTTTGCGTAAGGGGTTATCCACCAAATAACAACTTTTCGATGAAAAAGACTCTCCTTCCAACCATCCTTGCATCTTCTATTATCTTCCTCGTCACTTCCTGCGCCCAACCTTACAAGGTCGCGCAGAAGCCGAAGAATTACCTCCTTCCAGAAGATATGCCCAATGCGACCAAATTCCTTCCCAATCCCCCGGGATTCCATGACATAGCCTTCCTGGTCGACAGCAGTATCTATGAAGCCGGAAAACTGATCAGGGACACGGAAAGGGGCCGTTTGGCAGTCGAGGATGCAAGTACTACCGTCGAGTACATGATGAAGCGCTTTTCTCCAGCCATGGAAGTCAATCTGACCCCGGAGAAATATCCTTTCCTGGCCTTATTCCTCGGGAAGAGCTTCCGGGCTGCAAGGAGCTCTATTTCAGGTGCTAAAGACCATTTCAAGAGAGAAAGGCCCTACCAGTATTTCGAAGAGCCGACCCCTGTTCCGGAGGATGAGTCCCGGAACGACTTCACTTCCTACCCTTCGGGTCATACCATACGGTACTGGATGGTTGCCCTGGTACTGACCTCGATAGATCCTGAGCATCAGGAGGAGATACTCAAGACAGGTTATGAGTGCGGCCAAAGCAGAACGATTGTAGGCTTCCATTATCAATCCGATGTTGATGCAGCCAGGCTCGCCGCCAGTGCATCCTTCGCCCGCCTGAGCGCTGATCCGGCCTGGTGCAAGGACCTGAAGAAGGCGCGTAAGGAGTTCCAAAGGAATTCAAAGATAAATAGATAAGAAATAATTATTATATTACAGAACTTACATCAAAACACCATGGGACTCTTTAAGAACATTCTGTCTGATGCCATCAATGAAGGCATAGGAAAGGCCGTCGGCAAGGCGGTAGAAAAAGCTGTGGCCCCCGCCGCGGAACAACTGGCCAAGAAACAGGCCGAAGTGATAGACAATGCTTCCAAGAAACTAGAAGAACACATTGAAAAAGCCCAGACCGAAGTCGCATCTGCGGTTGACGCAGTGTCTGAAGCTGCTGCAGACGCAACAGAGGCAGTAAAGGCAGCAGCTGAAGAAGGTGAGGCCACTGTCAAGAGAGAATTGACACCCGAAGAGAAGGAGCAGGCTGCCCAGGCAGCACAAGCTTTGAAGGGTCTCGGAATGATATTCTCAGGTGCAATTGCCCAGGCCAAGAAAGAAGCTGAGGAAGAGGAAGCGGCGAAGAAAGCTGCTGAGGCAGCGATCTTCGAGGAATGGGAGACCAATCTCGGAGCCTATCCCAAATGGGACGTAGGAGGAAGCGAGTTCGAACTTGAGGAACTAACGCCTCAGAACGGCCACCCTGCATTCAGGCTGGGACTCACCGGAAGGCCATTCCTGGTAGAGATGTACGCCCAGAAACTGCGTGCCGACGGATTTGTCGCCAAGGGAAGCAATCCGAACGATCTCAATGCTGACACCTATTACAAGATTATCGACGGTGTCTGCCATGCGTTCAACAGGTCTGACGCATGCTATGACGGAGGTATTAATGTCACATTCTACGTAGACAACTACACTCCCCCGAAACCGAAGGCCGAGCAGACTAATCAGCCCGCCGACGAACTTAAGAATCTCGCCAAGGGAATCTTCAAGAAGCTGTTCTAGGGACGAAGGGATTTGCTCAGTCGATAATCTCCTTCGCACATCCCTAGGCCTTCGCTAGCAATACAAAAGCAGGCGGACAAAAGCCGCTTTGTGCCAAGAGGCCTGTCCTTACAAGTGCAAGCACTTGACGGACGGCCTCTTATCACAAAACGCCACACTTCCGTGCGGCGCCTGCTTTTGTATTGCATTGTGCGGAGGCGGAGGGATTCGAACCCCCGGAACGTTGCCGTTCAACAGTTTTCAAGACTGCCGCCATCGACCACTCGGCCACACCTCCAGTTATGCTTAACATCCCTGTCGTTAATACAATTAGCGATGAAAGGATTGCAAAGTTAAAGAAAAAAAACGACCTAACAAATATTATTTGATTCCACAGACAGAAGGAATAATGGCGTGTTTTGTAATTACCTATAAATCAGCATATTAAGCAAATGCCATCCCTTCAAAAAGAGGGGACGGCATATCCTTATCTATTTAATAATTAATAACTTACAAATCACGCGCACCGGGAGAGTGTCAAGTGCTTTCCTTTGACTCTTCAGATCTGGCAAAGAACCTGTACTGGAAGAAGATAAGATAGAGCGCTCCGACTGTCACGCAGCTGTCCGCGAAGTTGAAGACAGGGGCGAAGAACTGGAATTCTTTACCTCCCACGAAGGGCATCCAGGAAGGCCAATAAGTGTCAATGATCGGGAAATAAAGCATATCCACTACCCGGCCGAACATGAATGGAGCATAGTCGAAGATAAGGCCATAGAACAGGCTGTCTATGATGTTGCCCAGAGCCCCGGCAGTGATCAGAGTCAGGCCTATCAGGACGCCTTGAGGAACCTTGGGAGCTCCGTCTTCAAGCAGTACAGGAGTCCCGTCGGAACCGACAGACTTGCGCACCAGAGAGGAAATCCACCAGCAAAGTGCCGCAAAGAGGCCTATACGGAAGAATGAAAGGAGGAACTTTCCAACAGAACCTCCGAATTTCATCCCGAAGGCCATGCCTTCATTTTCTATGAACAGGATCTGGAACCAGTTGCCTATGACATTGAAATGCTGTCCGATCTCCATGTTGGTCTTGACCAGGACTTTGATCACCTGATCGATCACAACAAGGATGAACCCGAGAAGCAGGAGCTTATTGCCTTTCGACAGCTTCACTAGTTCTGGCCCTTTTTCGCCAACATCTCCTTGGCCTCAACCGTCAGCGTGGCATGAGGAACGAGACGGAGCCTTTCCTTGGGGATAAGCTTACCCGTGACACGGCACACGCCGTAGGTCTTGTTCTCAATGCGCACCAAGGCAGCCTCAAGGTTCTGGATGAACTTGTACTGCCTCTGGGCAAGCTGACTGGCTTCTTCCTTGGAGAGCTGGTAAGCGCCATCATCTTCTACCGTCTTGAAAGACGGAGTAGTGTCTTCGATGTCGTTGCTCCCATTGTGCATGATCACCTTGCGGAGGGTGTCATACTCCTTTCTGGCCTTTTCCAACTTGTCCTTGATGATGACCTTGAACTCAGCAAGCTCTTCATCGCTGTAACGTGTCCTCTCCACTTCGGGGGTTGACGCATTGACTTTAATCTCTTCTGACATAGTCTGAAATATTAAGGTCGTTTAAATTTTATTCAAAACAATCTTGAGGGCACCTTCATCCCACTCCACATCAGCCGCTCCTTCAGGCGCACCTGTAATATCTTCTAACCTTATGGAGGTTGCAAGTGTCTGGGCTGCAATATATTCCTTGAATGATCCAAGGGAATCGGAAACCAACTCTGCAGCCTTTCCGTCTGCAAATATAGTAACTTCTATCTTATCTGTAACTTCAAATCCGCTGTCATTTCTCAGGTTCTGTATCCTGTTGATCAATTCGCGGGCAATTCCTTCCTTCCTGAGCTCTTCGGAAATCTGGATATCGAGGGCGATGGTCAGCTGACCTTCAGTGGCCACGAGCCATCCGGGCATGTCCTCGGAAGAGATCTCATAGTCGCCGGGATTCAGGGAAACTTCACCTGAAGGAAGGGCCAGGGAATACGCTATACCGGCAGCCTCTGCGCTCTGTATGGCAGAAATAGTTGCCTGGTCGAACTGTGCGAATGCTCCGGCAATCTCCTTCATCTGCTTTCCATAGACCTTGCCAAGGGTCTTGAAATTGGGTTTGATCTTCTTGGTGATGATGCCGGTGGTGTCGGAGATGAACTCAGCCTCCTTGACATTGACTTCACTCAGGATAATTCCCTTTACCTGCTCGAGCTGTGAGCGGACCTTATCGGAGATGACAGGGATGATGAGCTTGGAAAGGGGCTGGCGAACCTTGATGGACACCTTGCGGCGGAGTGCCAGGACCATGGAGGTCGCTTTCTGGGCGAGAGCCATCCTTTCCTCGAGATCCTTATCGATCACCGCGGAATCATATTCAGGCATCAGGACGTAGTGGACTGACTCCTCTCCGTCAGGAACCAGGTCAAGATATAACCTGTCCATGAAGAAGGGAGCTATCGGTGCCGAGAGCACTGCCACATCCACCAGCACTTCATAAAGGGTCTGGTAGGCGGCCAGTTTATCCTCGTCCATGCTGCCACCCCAGAAACGCTTCCTGTTAAGACGGACATACCAGTTGCTGAGGTCGTCGCAGACAAAGTCCTGGATCATGCGGCCTGCAGAGGTGATATCGTAATCTTCGTAGGCTGCCTTGACCTTCTGCTCGAGGGTATTGAGCAAGGAGATTATCCAGCGGTCGATCTCTGGACGCCTCGAATACTCAACCTTAGGTGCGGCGGGATCGAATCCGTCCACATTGGCGTAGAGGGCGAAGAATGAATATGTGTTATAGAGGGTTCCAAAGAACTTCCTGCGGACCTCGTCCACTCCCGCTTCGTCAAACTTGAGGTTGTCCCAAGGCTGGGCTTTTGTGAGCATTTACCACCTGATGGCGTCGGCGCCGGACTTGTCGAGTTCCTCGAAAGGATCAACAGCGTTGCCGAGACGCTTGCTCATCTTGTTTCCGTTCTTGTCCAGCACAAGGCCGTTGGAAATGACTGTCTTGTAGGCCGGGGTTCCGCTGACCATGGTGTGGATGGCGTGAAGGGTGTAGAACCAACCACGGGTCTGATCGACACCTTCGGCGATGAAGTCGGAGGTGCAGCCGAACTTCTCGGATCCGAGGGCACGGAGTCCTTCCTGGGCATAAGGCATGGCTCCGGAATCGAACCAGACATCGATAAGGTCACTTTCCCTTGTCATCTTCTTCCCGGAAGGGCTGACGAGGAATATGTTATCGACATAGGGCCTGTGGAGGTCGATGCGGTCATAATTGGCCTTGCTCATGTCGGTGGGGTCGAAACCATTGTCCTTCAAAGGATTGGAAGGCATGATCCCAGCTTCGACGGCCTTCTCTATCTCTGAATACAGTTGCGCGGCTGTTCCGATGCAGATCTCTTCCTTTCCGTCTTCGGTACGCCAGATAGGAAGCGGAGTACCCCAGACGCGGCTGCGGCTGAGGTTCCAGTCCTGGATGGTCTCGCGCCCCTGGCCGAAACGTCCGGTACCGGTGGATTCAGGCTTCCAGTTGATGGTCTTATTAAGGGCGACCATTTCGTCCTTGACAGCGGTGGTCTTGATGAACCAGGCATCGAGGGGATAGTAGAGGACCGGCTTGTCGGTACGCCAGGAATGGGGATAGCTGTGAGTGTGCTTCTGGATCTTGAAGCACCTTCCGTCCTGCTTCATCATCATGCAGAGATCCACGTCAAGGGTGGGAGCGTCTGCAGGAAGGGAGTCGTCGAAAGCGTTCTTCACGTAGCGTCCGGCGAACTCCTTGTAGGAAGGATCGACGTACTTGGCAACATATTCAGGATCCAGGTCCTCGAAAGGATAGAAACGTCCCTCGTGGTCCACCTGGGCCTGCCTCTTGCCATCCTTGTCAATCATCAGGATTCCGGGAACACCGAAATTGGCTGCGACCTTCTTGTCATCTGCTCCGAAAGTGGGAGCGATATGGACTATTCCGGTACCGTCCTCGGTGGTGACATAGTCTCCGGAGATGACCCTGAAGGGCTCACCTTCGTCAAACGGAGTGAACCAGGGGATGAGTTGCCTGTACTTTATTCCGACCAGGTCCGCTCCCTTGAATGAACCGTCAAGGACCTTGTAAGGGACCAGTTTGTCCCCGGGTTTGTAATCCTCGAAAGGAACATCTGCAGCCTTGGGGTTGAACCATGCTCCGACCAGTTCCTTCGCTAGGACATAGATGGCCTTCTGTCCAGTGTAGGGATTGAAGGAGAGAACCCGGACATAGTCGAACTTCGGTCCGACGCAGAGCGCGACGTTTGAAGGAAGGGTCCAGGGAGTGGTCGTCCATGCAAGGAAATATACCGGGGTATCCTCTCCGGCAAAGAGGGGTTCGGACTTGGAGTCCCTGACAACCTCGAACTGGACGGTTGCGGTTGTGTCGGTGACATCCTTGTAGCAACCGGGCTGGTTGAGCTCATGGGAGCTGAGGCCGGTTCCGTCGGATGGGGAATATGGCTGGATGGAATAGCCCTTGTAGAGCAATCCCTTGTCATAAATATCCTTCAGAAGGTACCAAAGGGTCTCGATGTAGCGGTTGTCGTAGGTGATGTAGGGATCGTTCATGTCCACCCAGTAACCGATGCGCTGGGTCATGTTCTCCCACTCGGCAGTGTACTTCATGACCTCCTCGCGGCAGGTCTTGTTGTACTCCTCGACGGAGATCTTGGTGCCAATGTCCTCCTTATGGATTCCGAGCTTCTTCTCTACTCCGATCTCCACGGGAAGTCCATGGGTGTCCCATCCTGCCCTGCGGCTTACCTTATACCCGGTCTGGGTCTTGTAGCGGCAGATCGCATCCTTGATGGAGCGGGCCATCACGTGATGGATACCCGGCTTGCCGTTGGCGGAGGGCGGTCCTTCGAAGAACACGAATTCGGGGGCTCCTTCCCTGACCTCGAGGGATTTTTCGAAAGCTCCGTTCTTCTTCCATCTTTCGAGGATTTCGTTGCCTGTCGCTACCAGATCAAGTCCTTTGTACTCTTTGAATGTCATAATACTTTTGCTAATTTTGCATTTGGAAAAGCCCGAAAGCCTCCAATGCAATTTAAGTTTGCAAAGATAGGCATTTCCGGTATTTTTTTCAATAGGTTTCCTAATGAACGTCATAGACATAATCATCCTGGTTTGCTGCATCCCTGCACTGTTCCATGGATTCTCCAAGGGCTTCGTATCACAGGCCATCTCTCTGATCGCCCTGGTACTCGGTGTATGGCTGTCGTTCAAGTTCTCGGGACCTTTGGGAGACTGGCTTAAAACCTATGTCGATCTCTCTGCTACAATCATGCACATCATAGCTTTCGCAGTAATCCTGATCGTTGTAATGCTGGTGCTCAACCTCATTGGAGGAGCCTTGGAGAAAGTGCTTAAAGTTGCAATGCTTGGCTGGCTGAACAAACTCCTGGGAATTGTCTTCGCCCTTTTGAAAACAGTCCTGATCATCGGACTTGTGATCATCCTGTTCGAGTCCATCCGAAGCCTGATTCCTTTCGGCTCTTCTGACACCTTGAATGATTCGGTCCTGTACTACCCGATAAAGACCATTGCCGATACCGTTTTTCCTTTCCTTAAAGAATTGATATTCAATAAGTAATGAATAGGATTATCCTCATTGAGACCTCTACTTCCCTCTGTTCCACCGCTCTGGTGGAAGACGGAAAGGTGGTCTGTGAAAGGCTTAGTTCGGAACCACGTGCCCACGCTTCCATGACCGCCCCATATGTGAACGAGATGCTGAAGGAAAGAGGGCTGGGTGTCAAGGACTGCAGTGCAGTGGCTGTTAGCAAGGGGCCAGGGTCGTATACCGGACTGAGAGTGGGGGTGTCCACGGCCAAGGGGCTCTGCTTCGGGGCAGGGATTCCGCTGATTTCCGTCGGTACCCTCGACACCCTTGTATGGCAGGCCATGGACGGAGGATTGGTGCCAGAAGGATGCAGGTACATAATACCTATGGTAGATGCAAGGAGGATGGAGGTTTACACCGCCGTCTTTACTACGGATGGGAAACAGGTCACCCCGACCGAAGCTATGGTGGTCGGAGAAGAGTCCTTCAAGGACCAGCTTTCCGAAGGTCCGGTCCTCTTCATCGGCGACGGGGCCGGGAAATGCCAGGAGGTAATAGGTACACACAACGCTTTTTTCGTCCAGTGCTGCCCAAAGGCGTCCGGGATGACCAAGCCGGCGGTGGCCGCCTTCAACGAAGGAAGGTTCGAGGACGTGGCCTATTTCGAGCCATATTACCTCAAGGAATTCATGACGACCACGAGCAAGAAGAAATTATTCTGATAACCATAAAACCAATATCATGAAAATCGGTGTTGCCAGCGATCATGCAGGCTATGAGTACAAGAACAGACTAGCAGAACTCCTCACGAAGAAAGGTTATGATGTAGCCGACTACGGCACCTACACGGAGGTCAGCTGCGACTTCCCTGACTTTGCACACCCCCTTGCCGAGGCTGTGAGCAAGAAGGAAGTAGAAGTGGGTGTAGCACTTTGTGGAACGGGGAACGGAATGGCCATGACTCTCAACAAACACGAAGGCATCCGTGCCGGAATAGCATGGAACAGTGAGATTGCGAGACTCATCAAGGCCCACAATGATGCCAATGTCCTCGTGATGCCGGCCCGCTTCATCTCCTACCAGATGGCAACCCGAATCCTGGCCACATGGCTCTCCACTCCCGCAGAAGGAGGACGCCACGAGAGGCGCAGGCAGAAAATCGATATTAAATAATTGGAAATAAAGGCCCTCATAGCGGACAGGGACCTTGTAGGCAAAGGACTGTCGGGGAATATTGAAGACTACCCCGACGGGATAATCATGCCCATCGACAAGCCCTGGCGCTGGACCTCGGCAGATGTCATCCGGAAGCTCAAATGGGCCGCATGCCGCCACTTCGGGAAGAAAAACCTGAAAGTCGGCCACGCCGGGACGCTTGACCCCCTCGCTACAGGAGTCCTGCTCGTCTGCATTGGCAAGGCTACCCGACTGGCCGAGACTCTCCAGAAAGAAGGCAAGGAATATGTGGCCGGAATCTCATTCGGAGCGACCACTCCTTCCTATGACCTGGAAAAGGCGGTGGACAGGACATTCCCGACAGACAATGTGACAGAAGAATCCATCATGGCCATACTGCCCCGCTTCCTTGGAGAACAGGACCAGGTCGCACCGCTGTTCTCAGCAAAGTCAGTGGACGGGGTCAGGGCATATGAGTTGGCGAGAAAGCAGTTCAAAGAAAGGGGGCTGCAGAAAGGGGATGTGATAGAGGGGTTTGACCATGCCGTCGCCGAAACGCTGAATGTCCAGCGGATCAATATCTACGAACTGGAACTTCTATCCGTTTACACTGTTGACAAGGCAGGTGAACTGCTGAACCCTGGCCGAGTCCATACTCGCTTCGCTGCGGCTGAGTACGGCCAGGATTCACAGTTCCACCTGCACACGACAACAAGTCCGACAGCACCCCGGCAAACAGGTAACGGTAATAATCCGAACAACAGGATCAATGTTGCAGACACGTCGGGACTGGCACTCGTCAATGCCGACATCCGGATCGCATGCAGCAAGGGCACCTACATCCGCGCTCTGGCCCGGGACCTTGGAGAGGCCCTGGGCTCCGGAGCCCACCTGAGATCCCTGTGCAGGACAAAATCGGGCGGCTTCACAGTGGAAACCGCCCTCGATATCGATCAGGCAATAGCCCTTCTTTCTATTTGAATTCCACAGCTGGCCGGACCGGATCGAGATAATGGACCTGGTCCCTTGACACTTGGAGCACTCCACGGACTTTCTCGAAACGGGCAATCTGCTCGTCAAGCCTGGAGGGATCAGCCACCCGGATAGCCATCGCGTTTATGATCTTATAATCATAGATCAATTCAGCACCATATTTCCGAATAGCCTTGCGGAGAGGATCCTTCCCGACCTCGATGTCGTAGCTGACGATCAGGACATCATTGGAATAGACGAGCCCCGTGTTTCTCGGACGCTCCGGAGGAATCATCCCTGGGGAAGGTATGTCAGGATAGTCGAATGAGTCCACCTTTGCGAGTTGTTTCTCCGTCCTGCTCATGGTACTGCACCCGGCAGAGAGGAGAATCACTGCGCCAATGAAGGCGAAAAAGCATCTGTTTGACCTGCTCATCTGAATAATATGATTGCCGGGATCAATTTACTGCAAGATTGAAGCCAGAAGATGCCCACTCGTACATCCGGTCTCCGGCAGCATAAATCAGATAGCCTTCAAGATCATCCCTGGAGGAGATGAAGGCCTTGGATTCCTCGAGTCCTATCACCATGCAATAGGTGGCATAGGCGTCCGCTGTTGCGGCATCTGGGGCTATGATCGTAGCACTGAGAAGATTATGCTGTACCGGATATCCGGTCCTTGGATCGATCGTGTGGGAATACTTTTTACCGTCCTTCTCATAGAATTTCCGGTAGTTGCCGGAGGTCACCACTCCCCTTCCGCTTCCGTCACCTTTCCATATTCCGTCAAGGTCGGCACCAGGAGTCATGTTGCCATCGATGGGACGGTCTATTCCAATGGACCACGGATTCCCTTTCTGGTTCACTCCCTCGCAGTAGATTTCACCAATATCGACAAGCATGTCCCGGACCCCGATGGAATGAAGGTAATCAGCGATCCGGTCACTGGTGTAGCCCTGGGCTATGGCGTTGAAGTTGAGACGTGGGGATATTCCCGGGACCAGAGGTGCCATGGCATCCCCGAGTTTATCCATTCCGCAGATGGCGCGGACGCTGTCCACCTGATGCTGGGAAGGCATCCGGTCCGAAGTGAAACCGAAACCCCAGATGTCGAAGAGAGGGCCGGCTGCCACATCGAGGGCACCTCCAGTCTCGGCGTAGAACTGCCTGGACATTGAATATATGTCCTTGAACATGGCGTTCGGTTCCGCCAGCCTGCCTTCGTTGAAGCGGCTTAACTGGGATCCCTTGTTGTAACCTGACAGGGTGGTGTCTATCATCGTCAAGATGGAATCGACAGTTCTCTTTATCTCATCCAATGGAGTCTTGACTCCTTTCCTGTTGAACTTCACTGAATATGTTCCACCTTGGGCATAGCCTGTCAGCTGACAATAATCATTCCCTGGGGCACAGGAGACCAGGGAGACTATCAGCCACAGTAAAAGGGAAAAACTGAAACAGTGCTTAATGTTTGCCTTCATCTATGCAATAATAGTAATTTGCGACGTAATTCCTGCCATCATGGACTGGTTTTTGCTTAAAGAATACCGTTTTTGCATTTTTTATGCGATATTTGCATGTTGAAGACATTATGATGAAATTCAGAAACCTCCTCATATTGGGCACGGCTATCTCCATGCTGGTTCTTCCTTCCTGTCATAAGAAGGATGATGATGAGAAGTCCGACCCATACCTTGATGGCAAACTCACATTCTCCATCCCGGACTTCGTCCTGACCGGCGAAACTTTCACTCTTGTCCCCTCCGGTGTCTCCAATCCCACTACAGGAAATGTCGGATACTCCTGGTATTCATCATGGAAAACAACCAGGGACACTACTAAAACGGAAACCGGTACAGGGGACGGATCATGGACTGTCACCATGCCTCTTGAGGTTGGTACCTATTCCATCACAAGCAATGCGTTTGCCACTGGCTACTCTCCTCTGTCTGCCTACCAGGAGTTTTGCGTGGTGGATCCGACAGTCGATGTCACCATCACCAAGGCCGGATACCAGACCGATTCCACCACTTTCAAGGATCCCAGGGACGGTATGACCTACTATCTCGCCACCGCCGGAGGAAATGTCTGGATGCAAAACAACCTCAGTTATCAGGAATATGGTATCTCATACGGCTACAGCTCTGCGGTTGATCAAATTTTCGGAAAGCTTTACACCTGGAATGAGGCCATCAAGGCCTGCCCTGACGGCTGGCACCTTCCTTCAGATGCTGACTTCGTCGCTCTGACAGGAACTGACGCAAACCCAGTGGCAAGCCGTGGTGAAACCATCTACGGCTCTGCAGGCTCCCTGATGGCTGACGCGTACTTCCTTGGGAATAAGATGTGGGCCTTCTGGCCGGATGTCAAAATCACCAACAAGTCCAAATTTTCAGCCCTTCCGATAGGCTATGCCATCGACCAGGGAGACTCCCATAAATACGTCGGAGTAGATAGTTACGCCGTGTTCTGGACATCGGATGAAGATGGAGAAAGTGCCTTATACAGGTATATCTACGTTGATAAGGACAACTTATTCAGCGCTAAAGGCAGCAAGGACTACTTCAGGGCTTCGGTAAGGTGTGTAAAGGACTAGGATTACCTCAGATCGGTAATGACATAGGAACTGCCAAGGGTCTTTTCGTCAAATCGGAAGGACCCTTTTTCATTTCCTTTATCCTGGAAAGCCAATCCGGAGATGGTGAATTCTGAAACAGATCCGTCATTGAGTTTGATCTCTGCCCCGACCAACTCAGAAGTACCGCTCTTGAAAAACAGCTTAAGTCCGGCAATGTCCATTGAAGACTTCCCCTTCATGATGGGAGTCAATGTGGAGGCATCGACAGTCTTGCCTCCGAATTTGGAACTTCCGAAGGACACTTCCTCAAAGGCTTCGTCCACCGCAGTGATCATGAGGGCAGGGTTGGTGGCGAAACTTTCGGAAGAGCCATCCACCGGCTCGACAAGGGCCTCCTCAGAGATCCTGTCAATCGTCCAGCGGGTGAACCCGTCGCACCAGACCTCAAGGCCGTTGCCCTCAAGGAAGAAACAATTGTCCTGGACTTTTACCTTCCCTTCTCCTGTCATCTTGGACTTGGAGCCAGCAGGCTGCATGGAAAAAGTATAGTTGAACGACACAAGAGAGGAAGAAACCTTCTCGATGAAACTTCCCAAAGTCTTGCTCTTTGCACTGCAAACTGCACCGGAGAGCACGAATGCAATGGCGGCGGTTATGATAGCTGTCTTTTTCATGATACTGTTTCGGATTGCACAACTTGTGCCACAGAAAACACTACTGGTTTCTGAACGCCTCCAGGACCTTTTCGAGTTCCTCCAGGCTGGAGATCAAAACCTGCCTGGGCTTGGATCCTTCCTGAGGGCCGACTATACCTGCAGCCTCGAGCTGGTCCATGACACGGCCTGCCTTGGCATAACCCATCCCAAGACGCCTTTGCAAGTCGGAAGTTGAACCCCGCTGGTTCATGACGATCATCCTTGCCGCCTCCTCAAAGCGTTCGTCAAGGTTCTTCATGTCCACCATTCCTCCTGATCCGTCTTCTGTGGCTTCTTCGACGTCAGGGAGATAATAAGGAGTGTTGTAGCTCTTCTTGTAACCCTGCTGCGAACCGACGAACTCCGTGAGCTTGTTGATCTCGTCGCTGTCGATAAGGGCGCACTGGACCCTCTCCATCTCCACTCCGGCGTAATAGAGCATGTCTCCCCTACCGATGAGCTTCTCTGCTCCCGGGGAATCGAGAATGGTGGAGGAATCTATCCTGGAGATAACCCTGAAGGCAATCCTGGTAGGGAAATTGGCCTTGATAAGACCGGTGATTACATCCACTGAAGGTCTCTGGGTAGCAAGGACTATATGGATTCCGGCAGCCCTTCCTTTCTGAGCCAGGCGGATGATAGAGGTGGAAATGCTCCTGGACTGTGCCTTGGCATCGCCTCCGCCGCCGACGGACATGGTCAGGTCAGCATATTCATCGACAATGGTCACGATGTAAGGGAGGAAACGGTGGCCTTCTGTGGGAAGGAGGTGACGGTCCTTGTATTTCTCGTTGTACTGCTTGATGTTGGGGACGAGGGCCTTGCTGAGCAGTTCATAGCGCTGCTCCATCTCGGCCACGAGTGACTTGAGGACCTTCTCGGCCTTGTCAGCCTTCTTCACGATCGCATTGTCCAGTTCTTCCCTTTCATCGTTGCAAGGAAGTACGGCAAGGTAGTGATGGAGGAGACGTCCGTAATGGGAGAACTCGACCATCTTGGGATCGATGAAGACGAACTTGAGCTCAGAAGGGTGTTTTGAGTAAAGCAACGACGCGACCATCGCATTCAGACCCACGGACTTACCTTGCTTTGTCGCTCCGGCCACGAGAAGATGTGGAGCATCTGCGAGATCGAATACCTTGACTTTCTGGTGGATGGTGTAGCCTATAGCAACCGGTAACTCAGCCTTGCTCTCGCGGAACGATGCATCATTGAGGACGGCACGCATGGGAACGATGGAAGGCTTGTCGTTAGCCACTTCGATACCGACAGAATCGGTAAGGGTAACGACTCGGACTCCACGTGCATGGAGATACATTCCGATGTCTTCCTGGAGCTTCTTGATTTCGGCGATCTTGACTCCAGGGGCAGGATAGACCTTATAGAGGGTCACTGTCGGCCCAACGATGGCCTTGACGTCGTTTATCTGGATGCGGTAGTTCTCCAGGGTCGCCCGGATCTTGTTATTGTTCCTGGCAAGCTCTTCGTCGGAGACCTCATTCCGGCCGGTAGAATATTCCTCAAGAAGCTCGAGAGAAGGGAACTTGTAGTTGGGGAGTTCGTCGCGGACATTGATCCTAGGAAGCTCCTTCTTCACCTCAGTCGTCAGGCTTTCGTCCTTGATGACTTCAAGCGGTTGTTGTACGACGGTTTTGTCCTTTTGAGGCACTGTCTTCTGTTCAGTAACCGCAGGAGTGACGGCAACAGGTTCAGGCACCACCACTCTCGGGATGACAGGAGCTACTTCCCGGTCCTTGATCGGAGTCGAAGGACTGATGTCACGAGGCCGCTCCGGAGTCTTGCTACGCTCGGCATCGTTCTCTCCGGTCACATGACTTACGTCAGTTGTTTCACCTAACAGGGAATCAAACCAGCGGGTGAACTTGTCACTGACGAAGAAGAGCCAGAGGGCAAGGAGAAGCAGGAGGAGGATAGCTGTTATGATAGGGCCGAACAGGTTGCGGGACCAGCCTACGACGGCCTCACCGCATTCGCCTCCAAGACCTCCCCCGAACACATTGCCCCAACCGGCAAGGTCAGAAATAAAAGCCAGCAGGAGGGAAGAAACAAGGGCTCCCGAAACGGTCAGGAGGATTGTTTTGAGCATCGAATAATGCCACCTCTGGAGTAACAGGCGTACGGAGACAGCGAAGAGAATGATTATCAAGGCCAGGCTGCCGAGACCGAACCACTTGCGGACCAACAGGTCGGACCACCTGAAGCCCAATTTGCCGGCCAGATTCCTTATCTCTACGGAAGTGTCGCTTACAGGAGCGGCAATAGCGCTCTGGTCAACTTTCCAAGTAAAGAAATAAGAAACCGTGGCAAGCAAAGTAAATGCGGTGAAAACAGCCACGACAAAGCCGATCGACTTGACAAGCCTCGACTTGTCATCCTCATCCATGTTCTTCCAGAGCTTGAACATTACTTCCTGTTCTTGCGGTTTTTCTTATTGTTGTTCTTGCGGTTCTGCCCGTTCATCCCGAGGTTCATGCCGGGACGGGAGAAGTTTGAATCCTGGGATATCTTCGTGAGTTCAAGTCCCTCAGGTACCTTGATCCTGTAGTCGGACAATTTCTCGATGTCAGCGAAGATGGTCTCGTCTGCCACGCTGTCCTTGTTCCAGATGAGGTACTGCTGCCTCATGTAGATGGCCAGCGAGCGGATCATGGCTGTCTTGACCTCTCCGTCCGGTTCGCCAGCGATAAGGTCGATTATGCTCTCGATATTACGGCCATAATGGGTGGCCCTGACAGGAGACTTGTCGAGAGGGATGACCATAGGCCTTATGGCCTTGGCCTCGGGAAGAGGGGCGGGATAGGGTGCATCAATGTCAAGATCGTAACCTGCGATCATGAAAAGATGGTCCCAGAGCTTCTGCTCGAAGTTATCCTGTTGGTGAACCTGGGGATTAAGGGTCTCCATTACCTTGACCACAGCCCTGGCTTGCTCGCTTCTCTTTGCCTTGTCAGGGATATCCCGGAGTTGTTCAACCATTCTGAGGACATTCCTGCCGTACTCAGGCATCTGAAGTTTCTCCCTCTCTGTGTTGTAATAAAGTTTAATCGTACTATCGTTGGCTTCCATAATCCACAAAAACAGAGGGAAAGACTACTTGTCGAAATAGCGTTTCAAAAGTCCGTAGAAGCCGGCGCCGTGACGGGCCTCGTCCTTTGCCATCTCGTGGACGGTGTCGTGGATGGCATCATAGCCGAGCTGCTTTGCCCTGGTGGCGATGGCGAGCTTGCCTTCGCATGCTCCGGCTTCAGCCTGGTAACGCTTCTCGAGATTGGTCTTGGTGTCCCACACTATTTCTCCAAGAAGTTCGGCGAACTTGGAAGCATGTTCGGCTTCCTCGAAAGCATAGCGCTTGAATGCATCTGCGATCTCGGGATAACCTTCCCTTTCTGCCTGACGGCTCATCGCAAGATACATTCCGACCTCGGAACACTCACCGTTGAAGTTATCCCTGAGACCTTGCATGATCTCTTCATCTTCGACCTTTCCGTCACCGATATGATGCTCGCAAGCCCACTGGGGGCCGCCTTCTTCCTCCTTGATCTCAACAAACTTGGAAGCAGGGACTTTGCATTGAGGGCAGCGCTCCGGCGGGTTTTCGCCTTCATACACGTACCCGCAAACCATACATCTGAATTTCTTTTTCATGGCAATAAATTGTATTTTGACAAATATAATAACTAAATTTGATTAATGAGACCATTCCTCGAACAGGTTGCCAGCCATTTCATGAAGGCAGGAGATATCTCCGGCCGTTGCTTCATATTCCCAAACAGGCGCAGCCAGGTCTTCTTCAAGAAGCACCTAGGGGAGGTCGTGAAAGCTTCCGGGAAGCCTATCTTCTCTCCAAAGCTCCTGACCATCAACGATTTCTTTTATAACATCGCCGGAATAGGGCCCTCTGACAGGGTGAGTCTTCTTTTGGAGCTCTACGACTGCTACCAGGCGCTGTACCCCAAGGCAGAGCCCCTTGATGAGTTCATATTCTGGGGTGACGTGATCCTCGGTGACTTCGACGATGTTGATAAGTACCTCGTCGATCCGAAACAACTGTACACAAATGTCAAGGAGTACAAGGAGATCCAGGACAGCTATTCTTACCTCACTGACAACCAGCGTTCTGCGATCGAACGTTTCGTAGGTCATTTCAGGGATTCCGGAAGGCTGACTGTCGACATAGACTCCGACAAACCCAACGTCAAGGAACGCTTCCTCCAGATTTGGAACATACTCCTTCCCCTTTACGAGACCTTCCGCTCCCACCTGGAAGGGAAAGGGATGTCCTACGAAGGCATGACCTACCGGAGCCTGGTCGAACGGCTTTCTGTCGAACCGGTCGCCGATGTGCTTCAAGGTGCTTTCGGGGATGTCAAGGAATATGTTTTCGTGGGTCTCAATGCCCTCAACGAATGCGAGAAGGCTGTCATGCGGAAGATGCGAAATGCCGGCCTGGCAACTTTCTGCTGGGATTATTCCAGCCGGATGATAAAGGATCCAAGGAACAATGCGTCCTTCTTCATGTCGAGGAACATCGAAGAATTCGGCCAATGTTTCACTCTTGACCCCGAAGGTCTTCCCGTTCCGGAGATCGAGGTTGTCAGCGTCCCCTCTTCCACTGCCCAGGCAAAGCTTATCCCTTCCCTGGTAAAGGATGAAGACCATGCGATAGTCCTTCCGGACGAGAGCCTCCTGGTCCCTGTCTTGAACTCTATCCCTCCTGAAATAAAGGACATCAATGTAACTATGGGCTACCCGATGAAGGGGAGCTCGCTCTTTGATTTCCTGAACCTCATTTCTGCCATGCAGATGCATCTGAGGCAGAAAGATGGGTGCTGGTATTTCTACCATGCGCAGGTCTGGCCCATCCTGTCCTCAGGACTATTCAGGAAGGTCACTGAGGGGGACGACATCGCTTCGGGTATTGCCGAATCCGTAAAGAAGGGTGCCAAGTACTATATCCCCCAAAAAGAGTTGAATGGCCATCCGTTCTTCGACCTGGTTTTCCGTCCCGTTGTCAGCGACCCTAAAACAGCATCCAGGCAGCAGACCACCGATTTTGAAGAATACCTCGAATCATTGATAACAGGATTGGCCGGTGCCCTGGCGACGGATCCTGACATGGCCTTGGAAATCGAATTCGGGAGGAGGGCGTATTCAGCGATAAACCAGCTTTCCTCGAAGAAACTGGCCATCCTTCCGGCAACATATTCAAGACTCCTTTCAGTGGTGCTCGGTCCTATGTCCGTTCCATTTAATGGTGAGCCGCTGAAAGGGCTCCAGATAATGGGTCCCCTTGAAACCAGAGCCTTGGATTTCAGGCAGCTGATTATCCTGTCCTGCAACGAAGGCATATTCCCAAGAAGGAGCGTCAGTTCTTCCTTCATCCCTCCGGAACTGAGGAAAGGTTTCGGGCTTCCGACTTACGAGTTCCAGGATGCCGTTTGGGCATATTACTTCTACCGCATGATCCAGAGGGCGGAGAAGGTCACCCTTGTGTACGACTCCCGGACAGAGGGCCTGAAAAACGGAGAGGAGAGCCGTTTCATAAAACAACTGGAGTACCACTACAACATCCCCGTCAAAAGGAGTTTCGTAAAAGCAGAGGCAAGGGTGCATCGTGGACTTCCGGACATCCCGAAGACTGACGGAGATATCGAAAAACTCCTCGAAGTCACTCTGTCTGCGTCCTCGCTGAAAAGCTACCTGGATTGTCCTGCCCAGTTCTATTTCTCCAAGATTGCCTGCCTCACTGAAGAGAGTGAGGTGGCGGAAGACCTGGATTCCGGGATGTTGGGAGATGTATTCCACTCAACCATGCAGTCCTTGTACAATGGAGACGGGAACATAAGCGAGATTACTAAGGAATACATAGCATCATGGCTGGGACGGAAGGCTGAAATCAAGCAGAAGGTCCGGAGCCTGGTCATGGAGCAGCTACATACTCTCGAAGTCAGCGGCAGGACACTGGTACTTGAGGATGTGATAGTCCAATACGTGCTTAAGACCCTTGAAAGGGATTCCGAGTTCATAGACAGGATGGGTGTCACATCCTTCAGGATCCTGGGACTTGAGAACAAGTTTGAAATGACATTCGACGGTTTCAAGTTCGTGGGTTATGTGGACAGGATGGACAGCTTCCTTCCCGGCGAGGTCAGGATAGTGGACTACAAGACTGGAAAGGTAGAGGACAATGATGTGAACATCACAGACGCCAACGCAGCCAGGATTGCCGACATACTGTTCGGGGAAGACAACAGGAAAAGGCCGAAAATAGCCTTCCAGATGTTCCTGTACGACACAATGGTCTCCAGGGATCCAAGGTACAGAGACAAGTTCCTGGTCAATTCCATCTACCAGCCGGCAAGGTTCTTCACAGAGGGTGTAAGGAACATTCCTTCCAGCCGGGTATTCAACGAAGAAATGGAAGCAAGGCTTCACGGCCTGCTTTCCGAGATGAAAGATCCATCCAAGGGATGGCGCAGGACAACGGATCAGGACACCTGTTCAAGGTGTGCTTTCAAAATGATTTGCGGGAGGTAGGGATATGATAAAGATACTCAAAGCATCTGCCGGCTCCGGAAAGACCTTCAATCTGGCTAAGACCTACATCAGGTTGCTGCTTGGGAATGAAGATCCGCATGCCTACCGCCACATCCTCGCAGTGACCTTTACCAACAAGGCCACAGACGAGATGAAAAGCCGTATCCTCAAGGAGTTGCACCTTCTTTCCACAGACCCGGGGCAATCACGGTACACCAAGGAATTTGTTCCTTCGATGTTCATGAACGAGGAAGCTCTGAAGAAAAAGGCGGAGGATGTATTGTATTCCATTCTCCACGACTACGGCGCTTTCGCAGTAAGTACTATAGACCGCTTCTTCCAACAGACTCTCAAGGCTTTTTCCAGGGAGATCGGCCAGTTCGCATCCTACCAGGTAGAACTGGACAAGGAATCACTTGTGAGCGAAAGTGTGGACAGGATCCTTGACGCACTTACAGAAGAAAACAAACCTCTGCTCGGGTGGCTCAGCGACAGTGTGATGGAGCAGCTCGAACAAGGCAAAAGACCCAACCTTGAACGTGGCCTGATGGACATGGCGAAACATCTGAAATCTGACGAACACAGGGAGGTCACCGAGAGGTTCGGAATAGATGACGATGAGGCATATTCAAAGCAGAACCTGCGGAAGCTGAGGGAAAAGTGCCGGAAAGTCATGGTTTCATTCGCTTTGGAAGTGAAGGAAGCCGCGAACGAGCTGGCAAAGGCTTTCGATTCATGCGGAGTCTCTCCATATGAGACGTCCTCCCATTTCATGGACAAGCCGCTGGCCAGCCTCGCTTCCTTGGACCCACGTTCACCAGTTCCGGAACTTACAGTTCCATTCCGTACAAAGGCTCTCGACTACAGCAAATGGTTCAAAAGGGCTGACCAGCCTCGAATGGCCCCTTTTGAGAGTGTCCTGGCTCCACCGGCTGCAAAGCTGGTCTCTGTCTATGAAAAAGGATTGAGGATTTACAAAACTGCCAAGACTATATCAGACCAGATCAGCGACCTGGGAATCGCTTCCGACCTTTCAAAGGAATTCCAGGAGCTCCTTAAAGAAAAGAATGTCCTGAGCCTGGACGATTCCAATATGATCCTCAGAAACATAATAGACGGTTCCGACGCTCCGTTCATCTATGAGAAACTGGGGGTCAGGTTCGAGCATTTCCTGCTGGATGAATTCCAAGACACGTCCAGGGTGCAATGGGACAATTTCAGGGCATTGATCGCGAACAGCGATTCCGGTAATTTCGAGAACCTTCTGGTGGGAGATGTAAAGCAGAGCATCTACCGCTGGAGAGGATCCGACTGGAAACTGATGGCCAGGGATGTCGTGGAACAGTTCCCTAATGCTGTGGAAGAAAGTCTCAAAGGCAACTGGAGGAGCTTACGGAATATCGTGGAATTCAACAACAGCTTCTTTGCCTATGCTTCCGAATTCCTGGATAACATGTATGGACAAGGTTCCGAGATTCCGGTCTCAGCAATCTATGGAAAGAAAGAATCTCAGGGCTTTGAATTCCAAGAGGTTATGACAAAGGATACTGCTACCGGCAGCGTTGAAGCGATCTTCTGTCCAGAAGACAGACAGAATGGCTTCATCCTGGAGACCATAAAGAAGGTTTTGGAGGCAGGAGCACTTCCAGGAGACATTACCATCCTGGTCAGGAACAACAGCGAAGGCTCAGAAATAGCATCCTTCCTGATGGAGAACGGTCTGGACGTGATCTCGGATGATTCACTGCATCTTAAGTCTTCGACAATGGTCCGGAAACTGGTGTCACTCCTTTCTTCCGTCCGGAATCCTGAGGATACTATTGGCTCTTATCTGGCAGCACAAGCCGGACTGGATTCCCTTAACGAATCATATCACTCACTTCTGGATCTTTGCGAAAAGCTGATCCGTCTCCTTTCCGAAAATGAAGGCCGTGAATCACTCGAAGAAGAGACCCTGTACATCCAATCCTTCATAGATTTCGTACAGGACCATGTCGGGAAGAACGGCAATTCAATCGACTCCTTCCTGAAGGCTTGGGAAGAGGCCGATCCCAAGGTCAGTTCTCCGTCTGATGCCAATGCCTTCCGAGTGATGACGATCCACAAGGCGAAGGGACTGGAGTTCCCATATGTCATCCTTCCATATTCAGAGAATGTAAACCTTTTCCGGTCAAGGCATTCATGGGCCGTCCCCGAGGTTGAAGGTACCCCTTTGGAGGGAATAGGAAAAGCTGCATTCGATGTACAACTCTCCTCCGGAAGTTCAGAGACCTTGTTTGCAGAGGACTACAAGAAGGAACTCCTTCTGCAGTACATAGACAACATTAACACTTACTATGTTGCCCTCACAAGGGCAATCAAGGGGATGACCGTTATCTCCGACATCAAGGCTTCACCGGAGAAGAACTTCGCAGGGATCCTCCTGGGGTTCCTTGAAAACGAGGGACCGGTAAAGGGCTTTTCGAAAGAGGCTTTGGATGAAGGAGAGGTAATAAGGTTCCGTTTAGGAGAGGTTTACGACTTTTCGAAACTTGAAAGGAAAGACGGTGGAATCAACAAGATAGAAATAGGTTATCCATCGTTTCCACTTAATTCTGAGACAAATGAAGACGGCACTGAACGCAGCAGGTTGAAGATTCCTACTGATTCTTCAGACTTCTTTACAGAAGAAGGCCGGGCAAGGAACGAAGCTCGGGAAAACGGGACTATCCTTCACGACATACTGTCCAGGGTAAAGGTTCCTTCAGACCTCGAAAGGTCAGTTCTCCAGGCAGTAAGGTTGGGAGACCTGGAGGAAGGGAAGGCCGGAGAGGTCCGGGAACTGCTTTCGGAAAGGATCGCCAGCCACCTTGAATGGTTTCCGGAAGACGGGACTGAAATCCTAAACGAAACAGCACTCTTCGATTCAGATGGCAGGGAATGGAGGCCCGACAGGGTACTTCTGTCCAAGGAGGGGAAGGTCACTGTCATTGATTACAAGTTCGGTGAAGCTGATCCGCGCTACCGCACCCAAGTGGCAAAATATGCAGCCATCTACCACCGCCTGGGTTACGATGATGTTTCCACCGCCATATGGTACGTATATGATGATAAAGTGGACCTGCCATAACACAAGTTTTGTTATATTTGTATTGTAAACAAACAACTATTAGCTCAACTATGAATTACTTAGACATCCAAACACTAATTTTTGACATTCGTGGCAAACGGATTATCCTTGACCGAGACTTGGCATGGCTGTATGGAGTAGAGACCAAACGTCTCAACGAATCTGTAAGGCGCAATTACAGACGCTTTGAAGGAGACGATTTTATGTTTCGTTTAACTAAGGATGAAACAATTGAGATATCTTCAAGGTCGCATTTTTCGACCTTGAACAAAGGACGGGGATCAAACTTCAAGTATTTGCCATTCGCTTTTACTGAATTAGGTGTAGCGATGATAAGCAGTGTATTGAACTCTGAAACAGCGATAAGGGTTAATCGTGACATTATGCGAGCTTTCGTCTCCTTGCGCCAACTGACCACCCAATCTCTTCCTGATAGCAATATCCAACTAAGAGAAGAGATTAAAGCCATACGGGATGAAATGAACCAAATCTTAGAAGACCAGAATGATATTAATGAATCTACCCGCGCCCAGCTTGATGCGATAAGTGAAGCTCTCTCTGAATTGCAATCCCAAAGTAGGGAGACGAGTAGACGTCAAACAATTGGTTTTAAACAGAATATTAAATAGTTATAATATGGAGGATCTCAACAGGAAGTTATACCCACTGAGGTTCATTGAGAATAATATCGACATGCCTTGGGGACAGATTTGCTACCAGATTGCAGATCTCGGCTTCGTTGACTCAATGATATCCGAAGGATGGTTCGGAGGAAACACTCTCAGCGAACTGATGGGCACATATCTCGAACGGGTTGTGGGGGATGATTCCTTTGAGTACTACGGACTTCAATTCCCTCTGATGGTCAAGGTAATCAAGGCCACTGCATGTCAACCTCTTCAGATAAATGTCGGAGACAAGATCGCAGAGGAGAGGTATGATTCATTCGGGAAGACTGCGCTGTGGTACATCAAGGAGGCCTCGGATGATGCCAGTCTCTATCTGGGATTGAAACAGGATGTGGAAGCCGGCGAGTTTTACCAAAGGTGCAAGGATGGTACAATTAGGGAGATCCTTAATGTGGTACATCCGAAAGCCGGCGACTGCTTCCTCATCAAGCCGGGAACAGTCTTCGCTGCAGGCCCGGGACTGACCATAGTGGAGATTTCGGAGTGTTCCGAACTGTCATTCAACCTCGAGATGGAACTCGAAGAGGCATTCGACCTCATCGACTTCCACCATTACTCTCCCGCGTCCGACTGTGTTGACCCCTTGGCAACCGTGGCCACCCTCGGCCACGTAAGAGGGGGGACCGCCGACAAAGTCGGTGGTGGGGTCCGCGAAGCGGACGTTGAACAAGGGGTCAACACAGTCGGACGAACGATGGCGGAGTGTGACGAGTTCAAGGTGACGATGCTACAGTTGGAAAACCCTGTGCATATATTCAGTGACCAGCCCGGAGGCTTCGCCATCTACCATTGCATCTACGGCGAGGCCTTTATCCAGGCCCCGAACGAATCCGGAGGTTTCGAGAACTGGTTTGTAAAGGCCGGGAAGTCCATTTTGGTCCCATCGGAAGTCAATGACTACATTCTGTTCGCCGCTGAAGAAGGAACACGGGTACTTGAAGCCATTGTTCCGAAACGCTCTCTTCCGGATTCATACTATGGCGATTCCCCTGCCGACGAGAATCCCGATCCCCATATCAGAAACTGGAATTGATCATCATGGCAGAATCTGAAAGAATAGACAAAGTCCTCTGGGCCCTTCGAATCTTCAAGACCAGGACCGAGGCCACCGAAGCCTGCAAGGGAGGCAAGGTGAAGGTTGGCGGTACAAATGCCAAACCCTCAAGGGACATCAAACCCGGTGAAACCGTGAGTGTCCACAAGGGTATAATCCAGTACACTTACAAGATAATTGCCATACCATCCCACCGGCTCGGCGCCAAACTGGTTCCCGACTTCGCGGAGAATCTTACACCTCAGTCGGAACTCGACAAACTGCGCGCTCCGGTCGAGACATTCTTCCTGAAACGTGACCGCGGAACAGGCCGCCCCACGAAAAAACAACGTAGGGAGATGGAAGATGCATGGGACAAGATGGACATCGCGATGCAGTACGGCATCGACGATGACGATGACTTGGAATAATCCTACTTGAGAACCTTCAGGAGGGCTTCCTCCATGATCTTGTAGCCATTCAAGTTGGGGTGGACCGAATCGTTGGAAAGGTCAGCCCTGGTAACGCCGTTACCGTCTGCAAGGATGGTTGCGTAATCCACCACTTTATAGTGATGGGCTTTTGCATATTCCTTGATCATTGCATTCAAGGCAGCGACCTGCTCCTTGGTGTCCTTGATGGCCGGACGCCAGCGGATATAGCCTGAAGGGACAAGGGTGCAGAGGACCGGCTTGATCTTATTTGCCTTGGCCAGTTCGCACATGGAAACGATATTCCCGAAAGTGTTCTCCAAGGATATATAGCCATTATTCCTGGCGATGTCGTTGATTCCGGCAAGGATGACCACATACTTCGGATGATGGTCGATGACATCCCTGCGGAAACGTGCCAGCATGTGGGAAGTCACCTGGCCGCTGATTCCACGACCGAGGAAATTATTGGTCTTGAAGAACTCCGGATCCTGGCTGAACCATCCGTCTGTGATGGAATCACCCATAAGGACAGCCTTGGGGCGGACAGTAACCTCGGAATTTGCTTTTGAATAACGTTTGTACTGGGCCCAGTCATTGTCAGGGAGATCCTGGTTCTGGGCATAAATAGTCGCTGAGCAGAAAAGCGCTGCAACCGCAAGAATGAAAAATCTTTTCATGGAATAATCACTTGTACCGTAAATATAGGAATTAAATAAATCAATCTCAGAGTTTCACCTTCTTTTTCCAGAGATTGGCCATGCGGCGAAGGCCGGCGGGGGTGGGATGGACTCCATCCCAGATCCAGTAGCAGGCCTCAGGCTCGGAACCTACAAGCTTTTCGAAGAGATTGTCGAATGGGATACAGACGGCTCCATATTCCTTGGATAGTTCCCGGACGATTGAGGCAAGGCGATGAACAAATAACTCACGGGCTTCATAGTCAGGAAGATTTCCGGTACTCCCTTCACGCGCAAGGAAAGGGGTACACAAGACCAGTTTAACAGAAGGATTCTGCTGCCTGACCCGCTGAAGCAGGCCGCCATAAGTCTCCTTCCAGCCGTCGAAGTCGAAAGACTCCGACTCACCCTTACTGAAAGCATTTCCCATGTCATTTACCCCGACCAAGATAGAGAGGACATCCGGATGGAGGTCAAGCACGTCTTCCTGCCATCTCCCGGCAAGGTCGGGTAGTTTGTGACCACTGAAACCCCTGTTGAAGAAAGAATATCCGGACTTGGGATGACGGCTCTGCCAATCGGAAGCAATGAGCATGACATAACTGTGACCATAGATGTGGTTCATGTCCGTTTGGCTACGCTGCGCAGATGTAGGTTTGACGCTGACAGGGCTTCCCCAGTTACCATCCGTTATGGAATCTCCGATGAAGACAACCCTCTTTCCTTGGGCTCCAGCAATTGAACAGGACAGCAAAAGGATCGCAGAAAGAAGATTGAATACGAAACGGGTCTTCATACTATTTGAGTCCGGTTGCATCAGCAACTAGTTGGTAAGAATCAGTCAGGATGGTATCTGCACCCATTTCGAGGACCCTGGCGGCCTCCTTAGGGTCACCCGTCAAGACAACGTTGCATCTCAACCCCTTCGAGTGGGCTTTTCCGATCGTACCTTGGTCAATATCTTTGCCTGCAAACTGGATTAACCTGCATCCATGTTTTACGGCCTCGTCAACCACATCCTTTCCGGCCTGACCAACTACACAGCGGGGAATCTTGGGAGCGACTTCAGCCAACCTGTCCAGCAAAGCAATGTTACCTGTAGTGAAATAGACGTGATCCTGGGCATCATAGATAAAGATCAGGTCTGCGATTTTCTTTAGGCTTGCCTCATCCCAGGATCGGTCAGCCAATCGGATGTTCATTATGGAATGACAGGAAAGTTTCCTTAGAATTTCTTCCAATTTCCCCTCATCTCCAGGTCCGATTTCGAAACTTATTTCAGAGGCACCTACAGCCACTGCGGCTCCAAGCGATGCGAGCAGGCTCCCTGGGGCAAAAGAGGATAATCCCTGGTTGGCGCACAGCCTTTTGGCAGGTGCTTCATCAAACGGTATCACGATCGCACTCCCTCCGGGACGGTATTTCCAAGGACGACGGCCAATTTCAATATATTCAGAATGAAGGGAAGGAGGATTGCCGTAGCCTGCTGGCTTGAGATATTTCTGCTTGGGGTCGAACGTAGCATCGAGTGTGGCGACCTCGGACCTCAATGTCCCAAGAATCTCTCCGGTAGGGGCAACTATGCAGGAGCAGCCGCCCAGCTCTGAATCAAGTCCCATCGACACGGAAGCCCTTACCAGGTAGGCTCCGGTGTTGTAGGCGCAGAAAGTGTTGATTATGTCAAGAGCCCTGAACGTGTCGCTGCGCTGGTGCGAACTTCCAATTATGACATCCGGTTTCCACCTGGCGATGTTGGCGTAGTTTTCATAGAAATAGAAATCGTAGCAGGTAAGGAAAGCAAACCTGACTCCTTCGATGTCAAGAATATATGGCTGGGTCCAATCCTCGGTGTAGGATTTGTCCAGCTTGTCCCACTCCCCTCTTGTAAGATGCTCTTTGTAATACCTTCCGATGATCTCTCCCTTCCTGTTGAACACGAATATGGTGTTGCGTGGTACTTCAAGGGACATGTCGATGGCCCCTGCGAACACAAGGGTGCTGCAGCGCCTCGCTGTCTCAGCACAGGTCTCCAGAAGGACAGGACCATACTTGCGGGCAGTAGCAAGGAAATCTTCCCTGTCGGAAGTCTTTCCAGGGACTTCGCTGAATTCCGGGAGGACGACGATATCGAGGCTCTCGTCACATTTCTTGAGTTCGTTGATTGTCCATTCGAAACTCTTCTCGAGGCCGGGACGATCCTGGCAGAACAGTTGCTGGATGACACGGGCCTTCATCGGTGCTGCTGAGCATGGGAAGGCAGTCGTAGTGAGCAGTGCCAGTGCAGGAATAAGAATTCTTCTCATATTCATGTGGTCTTATTTGTCTTTCCTAAAAAACTTGTCGATAATCAAGGCGATTGCACCATCTCCGGTAACGTTGCATCCGGGACCGTAACCGTCCAGGGCGAGGTAGAGGGTCATCACAAGTGCTGTCTGGTCGGGAGAGAAACCCATGATGGATTCAAGCAGGCCGACCGATGCCATCAGGACTCCTCCCATCACTCCAGGAGCGGCCACGGCAGCTATACCTTGCATCAGCACAAAATTGGCGTACACTGCAAATGGTATGGGAGTACCGGTCAGATAAGCAACAGCAATGGATGAAACTGCCAATTTGATAGTCGATCCGCACATATGGACAGTCGAGCAGAGAGGAATGGTAAAGTCAACTATGTCGTCACTTATACCATTCTTCCTGGCGCAGGTAGAAGTCATCGGGATAGCAGCGGATGAAGAACAGATCGAAAAAGCCGTCAGATAAGCCGGAACCATGTTCCAGAGGCATTTGAAGGGATTCTTTCCTGCAATAGCCCCGGCAATGCAGTACTGGAGTACCAGATAGATTATGGTAAGGACGACTCCTGTCAGGATGATCTTGAATCCTGATCCAAGTACCACGTCAATCACTCCCCTCGCTCCCATCTCGCAGATCATCGTGAATATGTACCAGGGAAGCATGGGGATGATCACCTTTTCAATTGTGAGTCTGACAATGGCTCCAAAATCATCGAAAGCCTTCTTAAGAGGAGAGGATCCGGTAACGATTATTCCTATTCCTATCATGAAGGATAGAAGCAAGGCTGTCAATATATCGCAAACAGGAGGGATCTTGAGTTCCAGATAGGGCTGGAATTCCTTTGCTGAAAGAGTCTCCGATGAAAGTTCCCCTGCCTTTAGATAAAGGGGAAAGACGTTTGAAGAGCAGACGTGAGCGAAAAAACCTGAGCAAATCGTTGACAGGTAGGCTATTCCTATCACAATCAGCAACATTTTCCCGGCGTTCTTCCCCACGTTGGCGATAGCTGGGGTAACCAAGCCAAGGATAAGAAGTGGAATAATGAACTTCAGAAGCTGTGCGAAGAGGACATTGAAAGTCTTCAGGATCCGTACGAGGGGATCGGGAGCCACCAGGCCTAGCAAGGCTCCGCAAACTATGGCGATGAGGACCTTGACGAAAAGCCCGATTTTGATTTTTTTCATCAGTGGAATTAATTATGCTTTATCAAAGATAGTCAAATTATGCGGATTTCTTATTTTTGTGATGAATATGAAAAATGGCCTCATTGTTATTTTCGACCTGGACGGCACTTTGATCGACACCATAGGCGACCTGGCCGCGGCCGTAGAGAATGCCTTGTCTAGAAACGGCTTTCCAGGCCACTCTGTAGAGGAGTACCGGAAGATGGTGGGCCACGGAATCCGCAACCTGGTAACCAGGGCATTGCCTGAAGGCGTCTCTGAAGGAACGATCGATACCGTGCTAAGTAACTTTGTAGAATACTACACCGCCCATATTGACGTTCTCTCACGGCCATATCCGGGCATACATCAGCTTCTTAGGGGGTTAAACAAGGCCGGAGTCAAACTGGCTGTTACCTCCAATAAGTTCCAGGCCGGTACGGAGATGCTTATCAGAAGGTTTTTCCCGGACATCCCTTTTGTCAAAATTCTTGGCAATGCACCGGGACTGCCGCTCAAACCTGATGCCGCAGTAGTACGGCTCGCAATGGATGCCGCGGAGACCAGCCGTGGAGTTCTTGTGGGCGACTCTGCCACAGACATAAGGACTGCTCACAATGCCTGCATCCCGGCAATAGCCGTCTCTTGGGGTTTCCGTCCAAAAACCGACCTCGAAGCGGCGGAAGCGATAGCCGACTCCGTCGAAGAGCTTTCCAACTTGATTTTTGAATATCTTTCCGGCAATTCCGGCCTCAACTCCTTCGACCGGCAAGGATAACTCCGGCGAGGATAGCCGTACATCCGACGATGGACATGGGGCTCATCCGCTCACCAAGGATGATAGTTGCGGTGATAAGGGTGAAGACCGGATTGAGATAGACATAGTTCGTTGAAGTCACATTCCCCAATTTGGACATCACCAGGTTCCAGACTATGAAGCATGCAAGCGAAGCGACCAGTCCGAGGAACAAGAGGTTCAGCCAGACAACCGGCTGGCCCAGTACAGCCGGAGAGAAAGAATCAAGGCAACTACCAAGGAACGGGATAATCGTCAGAAGGCCGTAGAAGAACACTTTTCTTGTAGCAAACACCGCACCGTAGTCACTTGTCATCTGTCCCATGAACATGCTGTAGAGAGCCCAGCATAGTGCCGCTCCGATCGAGAGAAGGTCTCCTTTCAACGAGATCTCCACTCTGGATCCATCGAATATCACCATAGCCATTCCTGCGAGAGCCAGCAGGGTTCCGAAAATCAAGGGTGCGCCAAGCCTGACATTCTCCAGACCATCAGCGAACCGGCCTTTCATGAAACGGCGCCCGATCAGGGTAAAGATTGCAGTGAATACAGGGGCTACGCAGACCAGAAAGGCAACATTTCCAGCTTGGGTATATGCCAGGGCGGTGTTCTCGGTCAGGAAATAAAAAGAGCCTCCGGTGATACCGAGAAACAAGAACATCGCCTCATCCTTCCAATTGTCACTGAACAGGCGCACCTTCCCTCTGCTGCTGACAAGATCAAGCACCCATATTCCCAGATATGCCATTATGAAACGGATGGCGAAGATTGCGGCAGGATCCATCCCGGCAGTGATGAGGGTCTTGGTACACACAAATGTCACTCCCCAGACCGCGACAACGGCCAGTGCCAGAAGATGGTAGAAAAATCTCTTTGTGGGCATACTGGGTTGCTTGTCCATATTACAGTTTCTTCTCGTAATGATGTTTTCCGCCGGTTACAACTTCGGGAGTATCTTCTCCGGGGAGGTAAACCTCTGTGCGGATACCTTCCGGTACGAGTATATCCCACTTGAAGATTCCTTCCTCTACTTTCCAGGAACTGGAAATCCAGCCCTTGACAGAATCATAAGAACAATCCACATATTCCAACCCCTTGATAGGATAAGGACGAAGTTCGATTTCCGCGAAACCGGGCTTCAGCGGACGGATTCCGGCGAGGTATTCATATTCCCAGATAAGCAGGTCTCCAAGGAGCATGACGTGGTTGCCGGAGTTCATCGCCGGATCGGCGGTGTTGCCGTTCCATAGCTCCCAGATGGTGGTGGCACCGTTCGTGGCCATATATCCCCAGGAAGGATAGGTGTCGTCTGATGCAATCTTTAAAGCCAGGTCCGGACGGCCGTATTCGGTCAGTGTCCGCATCAACACCTGCATTCCTATGACTCCTGAACTGACATGACCACCGAACTCATTTTCGGTTTTATCCACGATGGATGCAAGGACCTTCTTCTGCTCACCTTCCGGAACGAGGCCGAACCACAAGGCTATTAGGTTGGCCGTAACGGTATTGTTGTCGTAATAACCTCCTTCGGCATTGTAATACCTGCGGTTGAATGCCTCAGTGCTGACCTTCACTTCTGTCTCGAAATATGGGACATCTTCAGGGTGACCGGCAACAACTGCAAACTCTTCCATCATCTTGCAGTAATGTACGTAATAAGGCGTCGAGATTACTTCCGGAGCAGTGATGCGTGAAGGATCTTCAGAATGGATCATTTCAAGGGATTCAGGAGGCATGCACCAGTCGCCGTAATTGTCCTTTGTCATTATTCCGTCCACCATCCATTTGTCTTTCATGTAGGCCAGCCACTTCTTCATTGCCGGATAGTGCTTCCTGACCGATCCGTCATCTGCGAAGTGATGGTACAGCATCCCGGCGGCCTCGATGAACAGGCCGGGCCAGGTCATGTTGTCCTGCCGTACGGTCCAAAAATTCGGAGCCACGTTGGGAAGCTGTCCTTCCTCGTTTTGCTCGGTGGCAATATCGTCCAGCCATTTGGCATACAGGGCGCGGTTATCGAACAGATAGCCTTCTCCGTAGCATCCCATTGCGCGGTCGCCAAGCCAGCCCATGCGCTCGTCACGCTGCGGGCAGTCGGTAGGCATTCCACGGTAATTCCCCCTGATTCCCCAGAAAGCATTCTTATAGACTTGGTTGATCACTGGGTCGGAACAGGAAAAATGACCGGTGGTCGCCATCTTGTCATATATTACCTGTCCCTCGAAATCATCCAGCGAAGGCTCATAGCCGATGCCGCACAGTTCCACGAATCGGAAACCGTGATATATGAACGTCGGATGCCAAACAAAAGCATTATCATCCCTGGCGATGTAGAAATCCCTCGCCTTGGCAGTCCTGAGGTTCTCCGTATAGAGTTCCCCGTTATCCTGAAGGGTTTCAGCAAAGCGCATTTTCAGGGTGTCTCCCCTTTCCAACCTTGCTTTCACCTGAAGCCATCCCACCATGTTCTGGCCCATATCAAGGATGAACCGTCCTCCGGACAGCTGCTTTATCGAAATGGGTTTGACTATATCCTGAATCTCGATATTGGGATTCGGCTGGGCCGTGAGTTTCCCGTACGGGGGCTCCGGAAGCTCAGCCTGCGGCCAGGAACTGTCGTCATAAGAAGGGTCAAGCCATCCGTCAAGCTCCATGCGGGCGTCATAGATCTCGCCATCATATTCATTGTTGCTGCGGATGGGACCGTCAGCGGTGGCTTTCCAACTGCCATCACTCAGGACTTTCTGTATGTTTCCATTGGAATAAATTATCTCCAGCTGGCAAATCAGGCATGGACGCTGCTTGTCATAATGCTTATTGGCGCTGCCCGGACCAGGGGTCAACCTTACTCCAGGGAAGCGACCGGTACCAAGTTCGACACCTATGGTATTGATTCCCTTATTAACCAGGTCAGTGACGTCGAAACTGTTGTAATAGACAGTCTTGTCGTAATTGGAAACTGTCGGGGAAAGAACTTGGGCACCACCGATCTTGACTCCGTTCAGATATGCTTCATAAAGACCCAGACCACAGATATGCAGTTTAGCTTCACGGATCCTTTTGTCAGACTTGAATGTTGTCCGGAGATATCTGGCAGGCAAGGACACATCGCCGGTTATGACATCTTCAGGTGAATCTATTCCTATCCATGACGCTTCCCATTGAACCGAAGGATCGATGACAAAAGCAGTTCCTTTTTCAGGGACTGATGAGCATGAGAGCAGAAGGAAAACAACGAATACGGAACAAACTATCTTTTTCATAACTAGTGAAGATAGCCACATTCAGCCACATTTCCAAACCATTAGGGAACTCTTTCGCATGTAAATGGTTATATTTGACGAGAATCAACATCAAACGATAATGAAACGAACTCTCCTCACTATTCTGCTCTCTCTTTCAGCCATCTTCGTCACTATGGCAAAGGATTTCGAGGTTCATGGACCTCAAGGCGGTCTTTCATTCAAGATCAGCCTTCCTGAAGGGTTCAACCCTGAATCAGACAGCTGCCCCATGGTAATCCTGATGCACGGAATCTTCTCCAGCAAGGATTACAATCCTATGCCAGCCATTGCCAAAGGTCTTGCTAAAGCCGGCATCGCTTCCATCCGCTTCGATTTCAATGGCCATGGAAAGAGCGAAGGATTGATGCAGGAAATGACGATAGAGAAAGAAATCGCTGATGCTATGGCAGTCTGGCAATATGTCAAGTCGCTGCCATATGTGTCCGAAATCGGCCTGTTGGGGCATTCACAGGGTGGAGTAATCGCCTCCATGACCGCCGGCCGCCTGGCTGGACGGGGGGAGGAAGTTCCAGTCGGGGTGGTCCTCATCGCTCCAGGTTCTGTCATAAAAGAAGCCTGCCAGGGCGGAAAGTTCTTCAACGCCAGTTTTGATCCCAAGGACCCTCCGGAGTTCATCAGATGCTGGGGAGTCATGAAGTTGGGACGGGAATATCTTCTCACCACCCAGGAGTTGTACATCTATGGTACTGCAGCGGCATACAAAGGTCCTGTCCGGATCCTCCACGGAACCAAAGACAACATCGTCCCCATGTGGTGCAGTGAGAAGTTCAAGGAGACTTACGGAGACAAGGCGGAACTATCCGTGATAGATGGAGAGAACCATCTCATCTCCCGACGGCACGGCGAAGTGGTCAGTCAGGTAGTCGGATTCTTCAGTAAGTAATAAGGCTTTATCTTATAATGCTGTCTGTTGATGGCACTATCTTTGTCCTTCTGCCAAGCTCGATACATCGAGGAATAATATGCGTACTAGATTATTGTTTACCCTGGTCTTACTGCCGCTTATGTTGTCCGCCCAGGATAAAGTTCGCGTACGGGGACGGATCGTCAACGATAAAGGCGATGCCATTGAATATGTGCATGTCGGAATTCCCAAATACGGAATCGGAACTGTCTCCTCGCCCGAAGGGTTATTTGAAATCAATGTTCCCGCAGACACGCTGGAATTTCACCATGTCTCTTATGTGACTGGCTATTATCCCGTAACCGGTCCTGCCGAAGACTTGGTCATTGTCCTGAATGAAACAGAATTGCGTCCTGCTGTGTTCATAGACGGAGATACTAAGGAGAAATACCTGCTTCGGGCTGGGACCCCTATACTTGGAAACCAAGGTGTAATAAGCTTCGGCTTGAAAACCGAGAATTACAAGGGTACGGAAATCGGCTCCATCGCCCACACCAGCAAACCATTCCTGGTCCAAAACATCCACTTTTCCATCAAAAGCAATTATATTCCCGGTTGTGTGGTGTCTGTCAATATCCATAGAATTGAAGGCAAGAAGGAATCCTTCACCAACATTCTCAACAAACCGATCTACGCCGATGTAGCCGTCTCCAAGGATCCCCAGGAGTTTGACATACAGCCGGACGAACCGGTTCTCCTTGAACCAGGCAAGTATTTTATATCATTCCAGATAGTCGGCTGTGACGACCAGGCTCTTAAAGATTATCTCGCAACGCCGGAGACTGAACGGAATCACTTGGATATGACTCTTGACTGCATCATATATTTCAAGAGCAGCTATATCCGAGAGACCGCTCTTGGAGAGCTCAGGCATGTACCGGTGAATATGGGTATCAGTGTAAAGGGATTGGAGTACTTGTAACCATTATCTCCTGTGATAGGAGAAAATGGTCTTGACTCCCAAAACCTCCTGCTGGATGACAAGCCTGTTTTCTGACAGTTCGATGACATCGTAAGTGCCGGAAAGGCGCATGTGGTACAATAGACCCTCGGAAAGCCAGAGAATATCATTGAAGCGAATCTTCTTCTTGGAAGTGTCGTACGAAAAATGGGTTCCGTCGACATCCACGTCATCAAGGTCGAAGTTCGACAAACTGCCTTTTTTTGCAAGAGCGAGATATGGCTGGCCAAATGCAAGGTAAAAATGGAATTTGGAATAGTCAACCTTATTGCTCTTATCATTGCCCTTGGAATCCTTGATAACTTCGGTCTTGGAATCCAGAGCCCAAATGCCAAATATTGATACAGTCTGCTCTTCGGACTGTTCTTCGACCTGATCACCGGCCTGCACTTCAGTCTGTTCTTTAACCTGTTCTTCAGTCTGTTCTTCGGCCTGATCTTCGGATTCGAGGATACCCTCTGCTTCACATGATGAAAACATGACAACGCAAGCTGCAAGAGCCGCAATAAGGATTCTTTTCATGATAACGTCATTTATGATCCAGTTAAGGTTTCCCTCAACAATCGTTCCATAAATATACTTTTCTCACTTGTGTCTTGTACGCTTCCCGATCAGATAGCCGATATAGAGGATGCCCATGCAAATGATGAACAGCGCGAAGAAACCCAGGGTATATGTTTTAGCGGAGTCCTCGTCGGAAGGTATCTGCCCCGTCAGGTACATTACCTCCATGGAGATAAGCAGGGCAAGGACAGGGCTGATTGACCACGCCAGGGCAGTGCGCCAGAAAGTGCCCCAAACCCCATATCCGAACAACTGACGGAAAGCGATGTAATAATAGACGGGGACCAGCCACAAAAGCCATCCGGCAAAAGCCTGGGAGAGAACGAAAATGAGCAGTACCAGCGTACTCATGAAAAGCTGGATATAGATTCCTTCCGGAAGGGTATGGTGGCTATGCCTGGGCGCATATCGGAAAAGGAGCCAGGTTGGCAGGATCAAGAAAGCAGTGATGATGAGCATACCCCAACCGAGGTGATTTACCATCCAAACCGCGGCCTTGCCCATGGCGGCATATTCAGTGGTTTCCACAGCGTCCATATTGACCACCTTGACTCCTGCCAACTGCAGGACCACCGTAACGATCACAGCCATCACAAAGAGCATGCTCACGGGAGAATAGCATACCTGTCGACGGCCGCTGATGTAATCGCCGATCAGATAGCCTGGACGTCCCAGGAGCTGGAGGACAGATGACAGAAGGGATCGGGACTCCATGCCCCAGATCTTGATCAACTCCTGACCGACAGATTTCCAACTTACACGGTCCTCATCGTTCTTTTGACCGCAGACGGGACAGAAATCTCCTTCGTAAGAGCGGCCGCAGTTGACGCAGACATGTTGCTCTACAGTGTCCTCGTATTGAAACGGCTCAACTTGCCAGACGCGGAAACGCCGGTATAGTTCTTTAAGACTCATCATAATATTTCCAATCTCAGAACCCGCATAGGACTGTCGGAGCCGGCCAGGGTTTCGTCAACACAAGTTTCGCCGGTAGGGACGAATCCGCATTTCTCCATGACCCGGCCGCTTGCCGGATTGTCGATAAAATGACTGCCTATCAGTGACCTGATATCCGTAGTTTCCCTGATATGGTCGAGCATCAGTTGCAAAGCCTCCGTGCAGATGCCTTTGTTCCAACACGGCTTACCTACCCAATCACCCACAAGCGGCTCACCTGCCCTCGAAGGATGATGGTTGCCATCAGAGTTGATATACCCCATAGCGCCGCCAGGTTCGCCCGTCTCCTTAAGCACTATCGCCCAAGTCGTGTCACTATGGAAAACTGTCCGGATGATTTCAAGGCTTTCTTTAATTGATTTATGGGGCGGCCAGCCTGCACGGGGCCCTACCTCCGGGTCGGAAGCATATTTATAAAGGGCAGTAGCATCATTTTCCCGCCATGGGCGGAGCACTATTCTGCCCGATTCCAAGATGATGCCGTCATACCCCAATTGCCCGGGAAGACGGAGCTTTTCCTTCTTAGGGAAAGTGGCTTCGTATTTCTCAAACGCTTCCGGATCCTCATCAGCAACGAAATAGCCCTTGGGAGGACAATAGGTCGCTTCTTCTATTCCATTGGACTTGAGCCACCCAGGAATGAGTTCCTGGGCCAGGAAGAATGGAACTACATCTTCTTTGGGAAAGTCGTGATAGTGAATGTTCTTTTTGCTTGCCAAGTCAAAACCTGCATGCTTGTAGAAGTCGATATTGCCCTCCATGCACAGGAAGCCAATGCCCATCTCACGGGCCTTGTCCAACGCATAGTCCAGTAACTGGATCCCATAGCCCTTCCGTTTGAAGTCAGGATGGATGCTGATGGGGCCGAAGGTCCAAGACTGTCTGGCAGAGCCATCCGGAAGATCCAACTCGGCTTTGGAGAACATCACGTGGCCGATAATGCGGCCATCTTCTTCCATCACGAAATCCAACTCAGGAATAAAATCCGGATTGTTCCGGTAACAATGCAAGACAAAATGCTCCGTGCAACCAGGGCGATACACATTCCAAAAAGCCTCACGGGTAAGGTTTTCCACCTCGCGGTAATCGGCGGGTATTTCAAGTCTGATCTTCATTGTGGTTATCAGTAGATATCGGATATCGGCTCCTCGCGCTGTGAAAATACCCACTTTCCGCCATTACGCCAAAAAAAGCAGGCCGAATCGTTATGGCTTAAGTGTTATAAGATCCCACTCACAGCGTTCCTCCGTCCTCAGCGGCGTTTTCCAGACGCTCGCTCCGGCGCTCACATAAAGCAGTGTTCCTGGGTAACCAAACTCACCGTATGCTTGATATCCAAGTAATCTGTAAACAGTCTGGAGCGGCCACAACTGTCCCGCGTGAGTATGTCCTGAAATCTGCAGTGCGGATTTCTCTTCAAGAAGCTGATCATTGTCATACGGAGAATGATCTGCAACAACCAGGGCGCATTTGCCGATGTCCTGAACAAGCAGGTCTGACCAGTCTTTCCTGGTTCCTTCCATACTGAGGTCCTCTCTGCCAAGCAGCATCAGATCATCTGATATCTTCACATACTCATCCTGCAATATAGTCATACCAGCACCTAGTACCGCTTCAGCAAGCTGTTTATCACTGTATGTACGTCCGCCTAAGTATCCCGAGCCCGGCTGTCTTTCGTGATTACCATAAATAAAGTAAACCGGCGCTTCGATTTCTGAAAGGATTTCATATATCGATTCCATATCTTCAAGCGTCGTGAACTCATCGGTCACATCGCCTCCGAGAATAACGAATTCAGGCTTTGACTCGTTTATCTGGCGGCAGAGTTCGTGTAACTTTTCCACCGGCTGGGCTGAACCCGCATGAATATCTGATACGAATGCAAAAGTATGCTTCTGCTTCAGTCCGTCTGCATTCCACTCGTGCACGTTTCTCACGAACCGCTGGGAATTCATGTATCCGTAAGCTGACAGAGCAAAGCAAAAGGCAAAGCCAAGGACAGCAATCGTTTTCTGATTACGTCTACGCCTGCCTTTATCCTTTTTGTTCCTGTGAATACAACGGGACAGAAACCCTATAGCATCGGCAGCAGTATCTCCGATAAGAGCCACATAAGCCGCACATAACAGATCACCATACCGATATGTTGGACCTGATTCAATTGCTACAAACAGAAGAGCGACCGCCGGTACAAGAAGCAGTTTCAATATGAAAACTGCCGCAGGCAGCAGCCTGTTTCCTGTCCTTCTCAGAGGTATCTGTATCACAAAAAGCACAGCGAAGGCCAGTGCTATTTTCATGAAAAACAATAATGCGCCCATATATCATCAAGTTCCCAGTCGAGCATTAATTTATTAATTTCTTAGCAAGCATATAACCCATAGCGGCGACGGCAATGGCTTCTGCTGAGACGATGAGCTCAAGCGGAACCATTCCGGCTGACTTATGGAGCAGCACGGCTCCGGCATCGACAATAGCATGGAGGACGATGGCAGTGGGGAACAGCCACAACCATTTGCCGCCTTTACGGACTGCTACCCAAACCAGCATGGAAAGACCCAAGTGAAGTACAAGGGCGGAAAAACGCTCCCAAAGACCGATAAGGAAGGTCCCGGCACCGATCGTCTGTAACTGATCCAGTTGTGCCTGTAACTGTGCAACGGCATCATCCGGAACCTTGGAAAAGAGGACATCAGTCTGCCCGGAATTGATTAAAACCGAGATTGCCAGATTGTTAATCATGGTTATGCCGAAGAGTATAAGCATTTCCACACCTCCATGCCCGATACCGTAAGCCACACCAGGAAGCGGTGTAGATGGTTCCTTTTTCATCAGGAACTTCATGGAGATGAAACGGCCGGTTTCTTCAAATACACCGGCAGCCAAACCACCATAAATGGCATATCTGAGCGTATTGTCCAAAATTGATGCTCCATGTGGCCCTTTAAGGACCAATTGGTGCATGATGCTTTCCAGAACCAGGGCAAAAAAGATGAATGTCCCGGCACCAATGAGAATGGTAGACAGCCTGGCATGATGCTTACGCACCAAATAGACGGACAGGCAGATGGGAATGACAATGCCCAAAACAGCATTGGCGGCCATCATTATGAGCGAACCCACAGGAACCATATGAATATCAATTTATCAATGTTCAGTGAACGTCTGCTTCCGAAATTCCTGCCCAGCGGCACTCGAAGTTCCAGATAGCTTCATCTAATGCCATGCCACGCAGGCAGGCCTCCTGCGCCGGCGTGCGTTTCCTCTGGGACTGCATGTTTACGAAGGGTTCTCCCGCATCGAACGCGTCCAGCACCGCTTTGAAGAACATCTCCCAACGTGGTTTGTAGAATGTCTCCACTAGGCCGTCCCAGTCCCGGTTGGCATAGTCTGAAAGGTAATAGGAGTCTCCCCAGACCGTGATGATGGTGCGGGCGTTCCGCTCGAAATAATCTTTTTCCTGAGGTGTACTACCCCAGGCGCGGGCGGTTGAAATCCATTTTTCCAATGAGAACTCCGCTCGGGTTTTAAGCACGGCCACAAGTGAGTCACAGATAGAAAGAAAATGGTCTCTGGCCGCTGTCATTCCCTCCCGGTCACCGGTGTAATAGGCGGTGGTAAAGCGGTCGCGCACTGGTTGGGCTCTGTCCACCAGCACCTGCCGACGTGCGTTAGCAAGATCGAAGCAGAAAGCATCAGAAGTCCCACTCACCGTCTCCAGCATGGCCAGGGCGTCTTCAAGGTCGGCAGGATTATAAGCCCGTTTGATTTCCGTGGTCCAGTTCCAGATACCCTCCAGGTTGGGGTGGGCACAGACAATGTCCGAGGAAGAGGTGCTCGTGTGGGTGATGCTCACCTCATTCACGATTTTGTGCCAGTAGGCCCGGTACGTGGAGTCCGGACGACCCAGGCGGCGGTCAGCAATGTTGTCGATATAGACCTCAACCGGACGGCGGTTGCTCCACGCCTGGTCCAGCAGTGCCTGATAAATGGGTTCGTTGACGCCGAAGCCCTCCAGTGTGGAACCGATGCCCACGAACCCGGGACCTCCTTCGGCCCTGGTGGCGGCTATCCGGTCCGCGTTAAGGTGATAGTCACCCTCAATGCAGGTCATGCCACCGAAGTTGCCCAGGTAACACCAGATGAAATCATGTCCGTAGAACTGCTCCGTCTTGCGCCAGATCTCCACGTAGTCGCTTTCGTAGTCCAACAGGATAAGCCGGCCCAGAGGCACGGCACCCAGATAGGCCTTGATGCGCTCCGGCGTCCAGCTTTTGCTAAGGAACAGCCAACCCATCTGAAGCCAAACGGCATCCGGATCTACTGCAGCAAGGGATTCATAGATGCCCTTTGACAGCATGGCCAGAGTGTCCGGCTCCCATGAAGGAGGCGCCACTTCGTTGAAAGAGTCCAGTCCGTAGATGTGCGAAGTGCCGTACATACGAGTCTGCTCCTCCAGGAAATCCTTCTGGATACGGCTGAATATGGGATCAGTGGGATTGAGGAAGGTACAACGGCGATCATTGGAGAAATTCCCCCAGCGGGCAACCTGAGAGGTGTCCAGGGGCTGCTCCACCACACCGGCGAGTTCCCGCGGAATATGACCGGAAAAGGCCGGCAACACGGGCTTCATGTTCAGCTCGCGTTCACGTTTCAAAATTCGATTTTGTAGCTCTGCCTGGCCGTCGATCCAGCTCTGGGGAAGCGGTCCCTGCCAGCGGTCTACGTTGCACATACGCTGCCAAGGCAGATGGGCAGGTCCTGTAAAGAAAGCGCGAATCTGCTCGTCAGTGAGGCCGTATTTACGCCAGACTTTCTGCCAGACGGCTTCCTCTCCCGTGATGGCCAGAGGCATATTCACCCCGTTCAGTGCCATCCAGTCAATGAAGCGCTCCCATTCTTCCCACTTCCACCAGGGCATGGTGTAGCCCAGCGTACAGTAGTTCATGAAAAAGCGGATTGGAATCTCCGCCTTGCCAGTCACCGGTTCCGGCACGGAAGGTAGCACGGGAGGCAGTTCCACCGGATTGTAATGGTACCAGCTCACATCGGCAAGGCAATACTCCTGAATATAGCGGTTTAGGCCAACGGCCATGGAATTGGCGTTGTTCCCCCGAATGAGGACTTTATTCCCTTTCTGGCGTAACTCGTAGCAGTCCTCGGGGGCATATACCTGTTCGAAAACAATCTCACGGGCTTGCGGCCCCATCACGCGGCGGGCCAGCGCCACTACTGCTTTTTCATCGTCGCTCCTGCAGGCAGAAAGCACCATCAGAAGCAGGACAAACAGACATATCTTTTTCATACACAAAGATACTGTTTTGCTGTTGATTTTCAATGACCGTACTTCTGAGGGTACAACTGTTTATCGATGAGTTATTGCAGTTCGCAGACCATCAAATACTCCTCCTCGGTTTCTTTCAACACTTCGAATCCAGCCTTCTGATACATTCGGAAGGCGTAATTCGCCTTTTGGACCGACAGGGAAACCTGTGGGTAACCGTCCCGCCGCAACAGATGAAGCATCTCCCGGAGCAGCTCCGTTCCGATACCTTGATTGCGATAATCCTTATAGAGGGAGATAGCCAATGACGGGATGCCGTCGGCGATATGTCCATAATCGTTCATGACCCGTGTCCACACGGCTCCGATGATTTCCCTGCCGACCTCCGCCACCAGGCAGCGGTCATCCGCCTCCTTTCCGAAGCCCCTGACATATACCTGCAAGTCCTCCTTTTCGATAATGGACCTGGGTGGTGCGGGTATTCCTTCCGGGAGAAAGATGGCCTCATACAGGAAGTCATTCAGCAGGGGAATCTCCTCCGGCTCTATTTCGCGGATTACGATTTTCTTCATGGACCGAAGGTAGCCACATTCCGCCATATCTCCAACGCCTGAACACTAGTCGATGATGTATTGAACAAAGTCTGAATTACAAGCCATAAAACTCAATTCGATACAATCATAGTGCGTACATCAATAGTGAATATACATCCTGGAAAGACAGGAGTCTCCGTCACCCTGAGCCATGCAAAGGAATTCCCAGCCGTATCGTTCATAAAAGCCGGTGTGGTCCGTAAGAAGATATACTGGTGAGATTCCTCTTGACCGGAGGTCATCCACTGCCATATTAAGAAGCCGGCCTGCTATCCCCCGGCAACGGAAATCCGGTTCCGTGAACACTGCACAGATGTTGGGCGTCAAGTCTTTCCTATCATGGAAATCATTTTCGATCACACCCAATCCGCCAATGATTCTGTCGCTGTCCAGACATAGATACAATCCAAGTTCTGTCTGATGGTCCAGATATCTGTCCATACATTCAAGATAGGCTTCCTTGGGTGCACTCCATTTGCTGTGAAACCACTGGGCAGCAGTGTCCTCCAGCTCGGGTCTTTC
>JAGCWD010000087.1 GCA_017962025.1 Bacteroidales bacterium | reverse complement strand
GCTCCGAATGTGCCTTATCGCGAGACCATTACCAATGTCGCCAATGCCCAGTATCGCCACAAGAAGCAGTCTGGTGGAGCCGGCCAGTTCGGTGAGGTCCATCTCCTCGTCTGCCCTTACGTCGAGGGTGAGCCCGCCGGCAACAAGTTCATGATCAATGGCAAGGAGACTATCCTGAACATCAAGTCCCAGGAGACCTATGATCTGGAGTGGGGTGGAAAACTCGAGTTCATCAACTGCGTCGTCGGTGGCGCCATCGACCTCGGTTTCATGCCCGCCATCCTCAAGGGTATCAACGACAAGATGACAGAAGGCCCTCTTACCGGTTCCTATGCCCGTGACATCAGGGTCTATGTCTATGACGGTAAGATGCACCCGGTGGATTCCAAGGAAATCGCCTTCATCATCGCCGGTCGTAACGCCTTCAAGGAGGCTTTCCGCAATGCTGGTCCGAAGATCCTCGAGCCTATCTACAATGTGGACATCCTTACTCCCAACGAGTTCGTCGGTCCTTGTATGTCCGACCTCAACGGCCGCCGCGGAATGATCATGAACCAGGACATGGACAAGGGATTCACCATCCTCCACGCCCGCGTTCCGCTTGCCGAGCTCTACAGGTACTCCACTACCCTCAGCTCCCTCACCGGAGGTGCAGCCACTTTCACGATGAAGTTTGCTGACTACCAGCAGGTTCCTGCTGATGTCCAGACCAAGCTTCTCGCTGACTACGCCGCCCAGGAGCAGGACGAGGACTAATCCCAGTCCTGAAAGAAAAGAGGCCGGATCGTAAGACCCGGCCTTCTTTTTATATGTAGCCAATACTACAATTTTGCGATTGCACCAAGAAGCTGGTCGCCCAGGCCGATGGTGTAGCCTTCGGTCTTGAAGAAGACCCTGTTGAAGGTGTCTGCTATCATCACCCTTGGCATCGGGCCATCCATAAGATCCTTCGGGACGATTCCGAAATGGACGTTGGAAGGAAGCCTGTCGGAATATTCCTTCACCCAATCGAGCCCGTCCCTTGTAGTAAAGAGCATGATGGGACGTCCCCATTTTTCAAGCCCATCCTTGCAGGCGATAATGTCGTTGATGGCATGTACCGAAGGCTCCTGGCGGGGTGTGAGGAATGCGACCACAAAGACTCCGCGGCCAGTTGTGGACAGTATTGAGACCGGATCAGTTTCCGGAGCAAGGAGGTACTTGGTCTCCGAATCAAAACTGCCTATAACGCTCAGCTTGTCATCAGGTGTGGTGATGACGAGGTCGAGGATGGTGGTTTCTCCCTCATTTACAGAGAAGGGACGCATGGTCACCGGAACACTTCCGTCCGAGAGGCGGTTGCCGCTCACGAGGACATATTCACCGGTGTCGATAGGAATTCCTGTCTTGAACACGTTCGCCCAGCTGACTCCTCCTCCCATGTCCACCTGTCCTTCGTCGAAACTCAGTACCTGGGTGCGGCCGTCGACAATCTTGCTGATGGTAAACTGACTGTAATAACCAGGATTCGCCAATGTCTTGGTGGGCGTGTAATCCAAAACGACTATGCCGGTCGGAGCTACCGCATCGCTGGCTGATTCAAAGTCCACGTCACGCCATCCTCCCTGGTTGTACTGAACTTTGCCGGTAACAGGATCTTTCCGGGCATCGATACCGAGGGTCCTGGCCAGGGAAATGAAGAAGATGTTCCTGGAACGGATGTCGGCAATCCGTGAACGCCATACCCCTTCAGGGGACATAGGAATCCTGGTGGCCTTGGGATCTTCCACCACCTTTATGTTATCCTTGACCCACTTCACAAGATTAACGGGATCGGAGAGGGTTTCCTTCTCCTCATCAGTAAGGACTCTCTTGAAGAACCCTTTGTAAGGAGAGAGGAATTCGTTTTCTATCCTGGGGCAGAGGATGGATTCATCGGACTGGTAGCTGTCCTCCAGGATATCCCTGGTTACGTCAATCATGTCCTTGTCGCTCAAGGATTGCAGGAGGTCAAGGGCTCTTTTGTCCGGATGGTCGGCGAGGAACTGCCCTATGACCTGATGGTTTCCTGCAGCCTTGGCCAGGAGTTTTCCCCTGGGAGTCCCGTCATCCTTGGCGAATGTGGCCATATATGTCTTTCTGATCAGATCTTCCTGGGCGAAGCGGATGTCATTTGCCTTTCTCTGTTCCTCAGACACTTCCGGAAGGTTTGCAGTTTCTTCCGGGGGGACGATCATCAGTTGCTCTGCTTCGAGAGGGTGGTCTTTAGAGATGACTATGGTGACCAGGGAGTCCTTGCCGAATGATACCTTCGCCCAACCGTAAAGGCCGTCCTTGGAAGCCCAGGCAAGCATGTCTCCCATTCCTGCAGTCAGGAAGGTATGACCTTCTTTGTCCGTGTATTTTGACAAGGCTGAATAGAATTCAGCGTAGTTGTAGATCTTGAAATCCACCAGGGCGCTGTCAACAGGAGCCCCATCTTCTTGTACCACGTTGAAATCCACCCTTGCGGTCTTGGCATAATTGTCAATAAGGTTGATTTCAGTGATGTTGGGACCTTCCATTACCTTTTCCTCGGGGCCGTCGTAACGTCCGAAAACACGGGTATGCATCAGCAGGCCGCGGCTTGCAGGGGCGTTGAACCATCCTAGGTTCAGGACCGGTTCCGGCTCACAGGCTCCCATGAAATACCATTCCCCGTCTGCCCAGGCTTCGACCCAAGCGTGGTTGTCATCGGTGTGTGCCCATCGCGGGGTGTAAACCTGACGGGCAGGAATTCCCACAGAGCGGAGCGCGGTGACAGTGAAGGTGGATTCTTCTCCACAACGGCCAAGTGTGCTCTTTGCACTTGCAAGAGGGGAAAGGGTCCTTGCGTCGGAAGGTTTGTAGGTGAGTTTCTCGTGGCACCAATGGTTGACCTCAAGGATGGCGTCCTTCATGCTCATTCCCTCTATCCTGGGTTTGATCTCTCTCGCAAAGGCCATCCTGGCCGTGTCAAGCTTTTCATTATTAACCCTGATGGGCAGTACGAAATGCCTGAATACCCTTTCCGGAACATTCCACTCCATCTCGTCGCGGGTCTTGAAGGAAGACTGGACGCAATCCAGATAATAATCGATGGGATAGTCAGTAAGATCGGCAAGAGGCATGTAGGCATAGAGGAACTTAAGGGCCTCCTTCTCCTCTGTGGTCAGCAGCAGGCTGTCAACAGGGCAGAACTCTTTCAAGGACGGATTGTCGGCCATCCTGGAATCAAAGTCTTTCTCAACCTGAAGCCGGAATCCGTTGTCGGAGATAAAATGATGAACCTCGCAGGAAGACAGAAGCAGCAGGGCAGCTATTGCCAGAAGATACTTTTTCATGACGGCTGGATTTCAGACTTGGCTATTCAGTAATGACAAAGGAACCGAACCTTTCCGGATTGTGGTTGTCGGCGACCCAGATGGGGTGCCAGCTCCAACCGGCATTTACCGGTTTCCCGTTAAAATGGAATAGATTGTAACGTCCCAGGAACAGCTTCAAGATGTCTCCGTCCGTCGGAGTGACCTGATCCTTGCCAAAAAGGTCTGCGAAACCTTTCCAAGGGAATTTGATTTCCGCCGTCCAACCCTTAGACACTACTGACGGGTCATTCAGTTTTCCGTCTACCTTGACTGCGACTTCGAGTCCAGGGAAATCCCAATTCCGATATACCCATCTCAACCCTCTGGGATTGATTCCTGTCCAGAAATGGTCGTCATTCCTGTCAAAGTTTCCTCCGAAACTGATGGCTCCGTTTTTCAGGATGTCGAATCTGTCCTTGGCGAAATAGGGCTTGCCGGAAATCAGCTTTCCTGATGAATCAAAGACAGGATAGGCATCCCTCCAGAGGTAGAAGACTTCATAGATGACACCAAGGGCATTGATCTCCAGTTCATAATAAGTGTCTTCGCCGGCGATGAAAACCTCCAGGTCATTCTCCACCCATAGTAGGCTGTCCCTCTCGGTAAGGGTGGCCGCCGGATAGGGTTCTTCCACCCAGAAGCCTACATACAAGGCCTCGTCATCCCACAGGATGGCCGCCTTGGTGTCATAAACTCCAGGAGTTCCTCCGACCGCATCAACGAAACGACCGGACTTTTCGGCATTCTTCCAGACGTCCTTGTCAAGATTGCCGTCTATCCGTATAGGACCTTTTACCCGTTTGATTTTGTAGGAGTTCATATCAAATAAAGATTTTGTTGCACAAATGGATACCTACTACAAATATAAGAAATTTGTAACTTTGGGGCCTTGTTTTGACTATATGAAACGTCACGCCATAGCGATCTTCGTCATTTCTGTACTCGCCGTCATCCTGGCCTGCTGGTATTTCTTTCCCTCCGGCGGGGTCAAGGCCGGTGGCATGACGTTCAGGTTCCCATCCTACGAATCCTACCTTAGGGATCTGAAGGATGGACGTCACGATCCAGACGTAGATTCGGTCCTTCTGGCGGCCCGCAGGTCGATCGAACTTATCCAGGAATCGTCTGATACCTTGGGTTTCTTCAAGGAATATTTTTCCACGAACCCCAACCGTGTCTTCACTCCGGACAGCGGCTATACCTTTTTCGACTCCTTGTTTGTTGAAATGGAGAATGCTTCTTCAGAGGGCAGGGTGGTCAGGATAATGCATTATGGGGATTCCCAGCTTGAGATGGACAGGATTTCCTCTGTACTGCGCCAGGACTTACAGGACAGGTTTGGCGGTTCCGGTCCAGGTATGGTGCCCATGATAAAACCCATTTCTTCGGTATCAGTGATGCAGCATGCCAGCGGGGCACTTACCCGTTATGCCAGGGTCATGGATTCGTTGTCCAACTGGACTTCCACCCATCGTTACGGTCCCATGGCCCAGAGTGTCAAGGTATTCGGAAGCGGCCGGTTCAATTTCCGGAGGACCGACAACCGGTATGCCCAAGAGAGGGCTAAAAGGATTTCAAAGGTTTCTGTTCTTCTTGGGCACAACAGTCCCGGATTGTCTGTGACACTGAAGTGCGATACCCTCAAGACTCTGACTGAGGTTATTGATTCTGCGAAGGATGAAGTCTCGTTACTCTCTTGGACCCTCCCGACTGAAGTGGTTTCAGGTTCCCTTTCTTTCACCGGTGACGCAGAAGTTTACGGAATCATGCTCGATGGTCCTCCGGGAATAACTGTTGACAATGTGGCGTTGAGGGGGTGCGCAGGAACTGTCTTCGATGATATGGATTCCACATTGATGAAGCAGTCCTTCGACTTGATGGACACCCCGTTGATCATCCTTCAGTTCGGTGGCAATGCTATGCCTGGCATTGGTTCACGGAAGGGTATTTCCCTTTACGTGGACAAAATGGACGAGCAGTTCGATTATTTCAGGAAGGTGGCTCCCAAGGCAAAATTGCTCTTCGTCGGACCGGCTGACATGTGCAAGAGTTACGACGGTTATCTGGTGACCTGGCCGCTTCTTCCCGAACTGAATGATTCCCTGAAGGTCCACTGCCTCCAGAACGGAGTCGCTTACTGGGACACCTTCAACATGATGGGAGGAGAAGGTTCCATGCGCAGATGGGTAAACCATAATCCTCCACTTGCGGGTCCGGATTATATTCACTTCACCACAAGGGGAGCCAATGAGATCGGCAGCGCAATCGCCAGGTCTCTCCTGGTTTATCACGATTTCCAGCAGCTTCGCAGGAAGCTTCCGGAAGGCTATGTCGATGAATATATGGGGAGATGATGAAGCAGATTGCATATTCGTTGGCCTTGCTGCTCCTGCCATCTATCCTGCTCGGACAGACCGTCAGGAGGGATCTGCCGGATCTGGAGTTTTCTTGTTTTGACCGGAACGAGATAACCTTCCATGGGGACAGTTCGGATTTCGAAACTCTTTTTTCCAAGCTGGACAGGGTCCTTTTCAATGGTTCCGACCACCTCAATATCATCCATATAGGTGGGTCACACGTTCAGGCCGGGACATTTACCCGACAGTTACGGAATGACCTTCTTGCCCTTGGGCCCGAACTGGATGGCGGTCGCGGACTTGTTTTCCCCTTTTCGGCGGCCAATACCAATAACCCCAGTAGCTTCAGGACCAGGTCAGGCGGAGAGTGGAAAACTACCAAAAATACCCAGAGGGAGCTGGACAGGCCTCTTGGACTTTCAGGCATGGCACTCACCACTTCCGATTCCACAGCATTCCTGAGGATAGTCCTCAATGCCAGGAACGCAACAGCCATGGATCCTTCATTCAAGTTCGACAAGGTAGATGTTTTGGGTTATACGTCAGGAGGGAATCGATTCCCCTTGATTGTACTAGAATCCGGGGATTCCATTATTGGGGTCCGGGACTATGAGAAGTCGATATGGTCGTTCCATCTTCCGCAGATGGCAGACTCAGTGACTGTCGCTGTAGGAGGCGCAGGAGGAGAACTTACAGTCACAGGGATTCTCTTGGATAATAACAATCCAGGAATAACCGTTACCGGAATAGGTGTCAATGGGGCGGCTCTCCCGTCATATCTCAAATGTGAGGATTTCGGAAGGGATCTGGAAATGGTCCGTCCGGATCTGGTGATTTTCGGAATAGGAATAAATGACGCTTCCGGAAAGGAATTCCATAAAGATGATTTCATCCGCCGTTACAAGACCCTTGTTTCCCGAATCAAGGCAGTGAATCCCGACTGTGCCCTTCTGTTCATCACAAATAATGACAGTTACAGGCGTGTAAGGCGGAGGGTCTATTCAGTCAACAGGAACATCTTGGAAGTTGAGGACGCATTTTTCAGGATCTGCACCGATTGTGGAGGAGGAGTGTGGAATCTCTTCGAGATTATGGGAGGATTGGGCTCCATGAAGGACTGGGAAGCTGCCGGTCTTGCCAAACCGGATAAGATCCATTTTACCGAGGAGGGCTATGCCGTTGTCGGCGATCTTTTGTACAATGCCCTGATGGGTAAGTATGTGGAACATCTCAGGAGGAGGATGTCATGGGATTGAAGGAGGTAGCACTTGATTTTCTGGGTAACCTGTTCTCTTTCGACCAGGCCCACCCATTGCTGTTCACCCAGTTCTATTTCTGGGCCTTCTTTGCCATAGTCCTTGCTTTCCTCTGCGTATTCCGCAGCAAGATCCTGTTGAGGAATGCGTTCATCTTCTTTTCCAGTCTCTTCTTTTACTACAAGACAAGCGGACTTTTCCTGATCCTGCTTGGCTTCGTGATAGTTTACAACTACTTGGCAGGATTGCTGTTGCCCCATTGCGGGCGTTCCGGCTGGCAAAAAGCCATAGTGGTGCTGAGCGTTGTGGTGAACCTGTCTCTTTTGTGCTATTACAAGTACGCATATTTCCTGACAGATGTAGTCAACAACCTGTTCGGAACCTCTTTTATTGTAAAGGATTGGTTTGCTGCAGCCGGGAATGCCATTACCGGCTCCCAGGCGTTCAGCGTCGATTCCATATTCCTCCCTGTCGGTATTTCGTTCTTCATCTTCCAGGCGATAAGCTATGTGGTGGATGTTTCCAGGGGAATGGCTCCGGTCCGGAATTTCCTTGACTTCGGGTTCTATCTCAGTTTCTTCCCCCAGCTTGTGGCCGGTCCCATTGTAAGGGCTAGGGAATTCATTCCTCAACTGAGGAAGCCGTTCTTCCTCGGCAGGACCCAGTTCGGCTTTGCAGTGTTCTGGATCCTGAACGGACTTGCCAAGAAGTTGATCCTGAGTGACTACCTGGCAGTGAACTTTTGCGACAGGGTTTTCGAGAATCCGATGCTGTACACTGGATTCGAGAACCTGACAGCCTTGTTTGGCTATTCCCTCCAGGTCTATGCCGACTTTTCGGGCTATACCGACATCGCTACGGGAGTTGCCATGTTAATGGGCTTCTATCTTCCCAAAAACTTCAACTCTCCATACAAAGCCAAGAATGCCGCTGAATTCTGGCGAAGATGGCACATTTCCCTCTCAACCTGGCTACGGGATTATCTTTACATCCCCCTGGGAGGAAACCGTAACGGTACCTTCGGATCCTATGCTATTATTTTGGGAATAGCATTCCTTGCTTCAGCCCTTGCCGGAAGTTGGTGGGTGTTTTTCTCGGTACTTGCAATGACCTTTGTCATAGCCCTTCTGATCATCTTCAAGAAAGGCTGGCGCAAGGAGCTAATTTCGGACATCAACAGGATGGACACCATGCTTCTTGGAGGACTGTGGCACGGAGCAAGCTGGAACTTCATGATCTGGGGTGGGCTCAACGGGCTCGGGATGCTTATCTACAGGTTTTGGCATGGGTGTAATGCCTATTTCAAGGTTCTGGTTATCGGTTTTGTCGTTGCGGTGTTCGGCACCTTGAGGTATTTCTTTGGCGCTTCTGTTTTCAATCTCTTCTTCTGGTGGACTCTGATCATCCTCGCTGGTGCTTTTGTCGGTATGGTTTTCCACCTCTTCCGCAAGTCTGGTCCGCGTGCTTCAGAAGGACAGGCGATAAAGTGGATCAGGGATTCCTGGGCGGTGTTGATGACTTTCATATTCATAACCTTCACCCGTCTTTTCTTCCGAAGTGGATCGAATCTGGATCCGGCAGAGGCGAACGAAAAGGCATGGAGTACTGCGAAGAACATGGTTAACCAAATCGGAGGACAGTGGGACTGGTCCCTGGTTCCTCAGATGGCTTGGCAGCACAGGAGCATCATTCTGGTTTTCGTCATTGGAATGCTGATTCACTGGCTTCCGGATGATTTCAAGCGTCGTTACCGCATCTGGTTCGCCAAGATGCCTCTTGTCCTGATGGTCCTGGCCTGCGCTGTAGCTGTCTTTGTCATCTGCCAGTTCGTCACCGCCGACCTCCAGAGCTTCATTTATTTCCAGTTCTAATTTATTTGATAAGTTTCTTCCGGTCGAAAGCCACTCCCCCTCGGAACCACGTCGACTGACCTACTCGCATCGGCCGGCCTCGACCGCTCGCTAACTCGGGCCTCCGGCCCTCAGACAGACGCTCGCCTTCAGTCGGTCCGGCTCTCGCTCCCTACGGCCATTCTCCTAGTGTTCCTTAGGGGGAGTACCTTCGACCGGAAAACCGTTTTGCAATTAATTCGTATATTGCAGGTAATTATCAGTCAAAATGAATATCAGATTATCAATTATCGCAGCACTGGCGCTTATGGTGGGCGTAGCTGCCTACGGTCAGACATCAAGACCGGATTCGGAGAAATTCATTGATTTCAAGGCCGTCCAACCGGATGGAAAAGAATTGAAACTGTCCGATTATGTCGGCAAGGGAAAGTACATCCTCGTGGACTTCTGGGCATCCTGGTGCGGACCGTGCAGGGAAGAAATCCCGAACATGAAAGACATATACTACGAATTCAAGGACAAGAACTTTGACATTGTCGGGGCTCCTGTCTTTGACAAACCGGAGAACACCCTCAAGGCTGTCAATGAATTCAAGGTTCCATGGAAACAGATACTGAGTGTTCCGGAATCTGTTCCGGAGGCGTATGGTTTCAATTACATTCCCTACATGATCCTTGTAGGGCCGGATGGGACCATCCTGGAGAGGGACCTCCGTGGTCAGGCAATCCGTGAAGCATTGAAAAAGTATCTCGTAAAATAATTAACGGATGAAGAGAAGGACTTTCATAAAAGATACGGCGCTGCTGGTTGCCGCTGCAAGTACAGGTAGTGCGCTTAAGGCGACTGAAAGGTTGAACCGACCTCTTCGACAAGCCCAAGGACCGGAAGTAGAGACTGAAGGAAAGGAGGGCAAGCTGATTGTTTCCGCTCCGATGCTCCAGAATTATGCTGAGACTTCCATCGGGGTTGCTTTTGCCGTCAGCGATCTTGCTAACGGATATGTGCTGATCGGAGAGAAACCGGATCTCAGCGATGCCAAGAAGGTGAAGTGCGGAGGTTACAGGCTGACCGAATTAAGCGACAAGGTAAGTCAGGTCAGGATCACAGGTCTCAAGCCATCTACACAATACTTCTACAGGATAGGCGCTGACCGGATCCATTATGGAGGCGGCTACGATATGAAGATCACTGGCAATGAGGAAGATCCGAATATTTATGGATTCACTACCGCCGGAAAGGATGCTAAGGCACATTTTTGTGTTATCAATGACACCCATGTGCGCTGGAATGCGATTGAGCCGACCATCGATAAGGTGGTTGGATTGTCTCCTTCATGCGTGATTTGGAATGGGGATGCTTCCAACACACAGGAGACTATTGAGAGTCAGGTGGGAATGTTCCTTGATCCGCAGATCGGCCGTAAGGATTATGCTTCCGGAATGCCCTATCTTTTCTGCCCCGGGAACCATGATTCCAGAGGTATGGCCAACCGCCATCTTGAAAAAGTATGGATGTTCCGTCAACCGGAAGAAAGGTTGTCCAGGGACTGGGACCTTGGACGTAATTTCGCAGTCAGGATGGGCGATGTTGCCATGATCGGACTTGATACAGCTGAAGACAAGCTGGACACTAACCCTCTGTTTGCAGGCCTCTTCAATAGTGGAGAGTACCGTAAGGCACAGGTTGCCTGGCTTAAGGATGTCCTGAAGCGCAAGGAGATAGCCAAGGCTCCTTATCTGGTAGCTTTCTGTCACATTCCGCTGTTCGATTCCGATCCGACAGCCAATCCCGGAGATGTCGCACCTGCTGACAAGGATCCCCGTTACAAACATGATTTTGCCATTTGGCAGCGTACATGTGCCCAGCTTTGGGGGCCAATACTGGACAAGGCCGGCTGTCAGCTTGTGATAACTGCCCATCAGCACATCTATCGTTACGACGCTCCTGCCGGAGACAGGCATTGGGCACAGATTGTGGGCGGAGGACCGGACATGGATCCTGCGAAAGAAGGCAGGTTCCCTACGGTCATAGAGGGAGAAGTGAAAGACAGGAAACTGAAGATAACGGTTCACAATATCCTGACCGGAAAGGTTCAGGACACTTTCACTTTCGCTCCGCGCAAGCGTTAGTTTGATTCTGTGACAGATACATTCCCGGAGCCGAGAGCCTTGAGAGCATTCAAGAGTTCCTCGGCTTCTTCTTTGTCCTCGAAGGGACCAGCCATGAAGACCACGGCACCGTTATCTACGCTCTTAACAAGGTCCTTGTCAGTATGCTCATGGATAGCTTTGATTTCGGCCTCGGTCAATGACTTCCCGTTATCGGGGAAGATCACGACAGAGTAGAATCTCTGGTTCTCAAGTGTCCTTGCATTGGACACGCTTGTCGCCTGTCCGTCCTTCCATGCTGTGATTTCTGCCGTACGGAAGCCTAATTTCTTGACTTTATTAAGGTTGGCCAGGACATCCTTATATGAGCGGAACACTCCGACCGAGTAGATGAACTTGCTGCCGGACTGCCTTTCAAACACAGGGCTGAGGCCCTTGATATCAGCAACTGTCGCCTTCCTGGACTGTGTAAACAACCTGATCTGGTACACAAGGCCGTCAGGCAGGTCGTTGTTTTCCGCAAATCTTCCTTCGGGGAGAATCTTGAACGAATAGTCGAACTTCTTCTTGGGCTTGCTTATCCTGAGGCTCGGAGCCGGTCCGTAGTTGTTCCGTGAGAAAGTGTAGCTGGAGGCAGCCCCGACCACTTCCTTATCAGCTCTTGCCTGAAGTTTGGACGCATCAAGCACTATTCCCTTGGAGAGGAAATCCATCTCAATGGTTTGGAGTTCCTTTACTGAAGCCTGGAGGGTCTTGTTCAGTTCAGGGAGGAGAAGCTCCTTTGCCTGGATGGTTTCAGACAGTTCTTTCTTCCTTTCGTCTGCAGCGGAAGAATATTCATTCCTGAGCTGGTCGAGGCTGTTGTTGAAACGGGAGACAGAGTCACGGAGCGCACGGACTTCCTTGATCTTGTCGATGTAGCGCCGGGTCTCGTCGCTGTTCGGATCGGAATCCGCAACTGCAGAACCATTGTCTATTCTCGAAGGGTCGCCGGCAGGGACCAGATCGGACAGTTTCCTGAGTTCATCCACATCTTTCACCGCCTTTCGTACCGGCATTCCGTCATATTCAAGGACATAGATGCAGACGCTGTCTTTTGAACAGCCACGGTTGGATGCGAAGATCGAGTACTTCCCATCACTGGTGTTCATGAACAGGAAATCATCATAGGGGGATGAATATGGAAAACCCATGTTGACGGGGACGTCCCAGTCGCTGGTTTCCGGGTTCCAGTTGGAGACATAAAGATCGTAGCCGCCCATGCCATAGAGACCCTTGGAAGCAAAGTAAAGAGACTTCCCATCGGGAGAGACCATGGGATAGACTTCATCCGAAGAGCTTGTTATCTGTTCATTTATGAGCAAGGGGGCAGACCAGATAGAATCTGATAATTCCGTCCTGTAAAGGTTACGTATTCCATCCTCATCTTCTGCTGAATAGTAGATCTCCTGCGCTTCTTCAGGTATATACACCGCACGCGCAAGATCTCCCCTGCCAAGAGAGTCTAATTGATTGGGAGTCTTTCTCCAGCTGTTGTTCTTCAGGGGGTAAAACAGAAAGAAATCCTCTAGCGGGAAGGTTTGTCTTGCAACTACTACCGGCTGGCTGCAGAAATCCATCATTTTCAGACCATTTTGACTAATTATGAGGATATCTTCCACCTTTGCGGTTGCTGTGGAATCCTGTTCCACTGCTTCCTGACAGAACTTTACAGCGGCGGGATAATCGTATTTCAATCTTGCGGAATCAGCTCTCGCAATAAACCGTTCTGTGGAGACCTGTGCGATGGCATCCGGAAGAAACAAGGATGCAGCAAGCAGTATGTTGAGGATGTAAAAAACCGTCTTTTTCATTCCGGAAAATCGGGATCAATGCATCTGCAAAAATAAGAAATACTTGGCAGATAATTTCTTTCTAAGAAAAAAATGCTAAATTTGTACCCTTATTTTTACGCGCGAAAGAAAAAACATTAAAAAAATAAAGTAAAAAGTTATGCAAAGTAAAGGTTGGATAAGGCTTGTTGCCATCTTGCTTGCGATTGCTTCCCTCTGGCAGCTTTCATTTACAGCGGTAACGGCCATCCAGGAAAGGAAGGCAAACAAGTTTGCGGAGAAAGCTGCGGTCGCAGCGATGAACGCCCCCTCTTTCTCCAAGATTGCCTCCGAGGACCAGGCTTATTATCTGGACTCGATTAGAAAGGACCAGAACAGGGTCTACATTGATTCAATTTCATCCCAGAAGGTTTATCTCTGGAACACCTACAAGGATTGCAAGTCCAAGGAAATCAATCTTGGTCTGGACCTTAAGGGCGGTATGAACGTCATGCTGCAGGTTCAGCTCCAGGACCTTGTAAAGGCTCTTTCCGGTGATAACCCATCTCCCGAATTCCAGAAGGCGATTGCTCTTGCAAAGGAGCGTAGCGTCAATTCAAGAGATGACTTCATAACCCTTTTCGGCAATGCTTGGAAGGAGGTATCGAATGGTCAGAGGCTTGCCCAGATCTTCGGAACCTATGAGATGAAGGACAAGATCAAGCCGGAATCCACCGACGCCGAGGTCTTGAACGTCATCCGTTCCGAATCCGAGAGTGCAGTTTCCAACTCATTCAACGTTCTGAGGAACCGTATTGACCGTTTCGGTGTCACCCAGCCTTCCATCCAGAAGATTGGAAACACCGGACGTATCCTCGTCGAGCTCCCTGGTGTCAAGGAACCTGAACGTGTTAGGAAACTCCTCCAGGGAACCGCTTCCCTTGAATTCTGGGAGACCTTCACAAACCAGGAGATTTCCGGTTACCTTGCCGAGGCCAACGCAAAGCTCGCTGAGATTCTTGTGGACGAGCCTGTGGCTGAGGCCGACCAGCCTGCTACCGAGAGCAAGGATTCCCTCCTCGCTTCCGAGATTGCACAGAATCAGGTTTCTGATGCAGAGCTTGAGGCCTACAAGAGGCAGAATCCCCTCTTTGCGGTTCTGACCCCTTCCCAGTACACCGGTAATGCCTGCATCGGTTTCGCTGCTGCTATCGACACTGCCAAGGTCAACAGGTATCTCTCCATGCCTCAGGTTGCTGAGATTTTCCCTGCCGAGTTCCGCCCGATGTGGTCAGTCAAGCCTTCAGAGTATTTCGATGCTGACAATATCTTCGAACTTGTTGCTATCAAGTCCACTTCAAGGGATGGAAAGGCCAAGCTTGACGGTGGTGTCGTGACTGACGCCCGCGTGGTTTATGACCATGGTACCAACGGAGAGCCTTCAGTCTCCATGAGCATGAATGCCGAGGGTGCCAACGTTTGGGCCCGTATGACCGGCGATAACGTTGGAAGGCAGATAGCCATCGTCCTCGACGGCATGGTATATTCCTATCCTAATGTCAACAGCGCCATCACAGGCGGACAGTCCTCCATAACCGGTCACTTCACTCCGGATGAGGCTACCGACCTTGTGAACGTTCTCAAGTCCGGTAAGCTTCCCGCCCCTGCTACTATCATCCAGGAGCAGGTGGTTGGACCTTCCCTCGGTGCCAAGTCGATCAGGGCCGGTATGATTTCCTTCCTGATCGCCTTCCTTCTCGTGCTCGTGTACATGATATTCTTCTATCAGGGAGCAGGTATCGCCGCCGACATCGCCCTTCTGTGCAACGTGCTTCTCCTCTTCGGAGTCCTCGTTTCGTTCGGAGCTGTCCTGACACTGCCCGGTATCGCCGGTCTTGTCTTGACAATGGGTATGGCTGTTGATGCGAACGTGATTATCTATGAACGTATCAAAGAGGAGCTTGCCGCCGGCAAGGGCCTGAGCAAGGCCGTGGCCGACGGTTACAGGAACGCCTATTCCGCCATTATCGACGGTCAGGTTACCACCCTTCTTACCGGTATCGTTCTCTTCATCTTCGGTTCCGGTCCTGTCCAGGGATTTGCTACCACTTTGATTATCGGTATCATAACCTCCGTTCTCACTTCCATCTTCGTTACCCGTCTTATCTTTGACGACCGTATCAAGAAGGGAAAGAACATCTCTTTCGAGAACAGGCTGACCAAGAACTTCCTGAAGAACACCCACATCGACTTCATCAGTGCCCGCAAGTGGTCCTACATCATCTCCGGTGCCCTCATTCTCATATCCCTCGTTTCGATATTCACCAAGGGCTTCACCTATGGTGTTGATTTCACCGGCGGTCGTACCTATGTTGTCCGCTTTGACAAGCCGGTCACAGCTGAAGAGATCCGTGAGGCTGCTATCGCCGAGTTCGACGGAGCAGTTGAGGTCAAGCAGTTCGGTGGCGAGAGCCAGATGAAGATCACGACCCAGTACAAGAACGATGAGGAGTCAACGGATGTTGATGCCGAGGTCGAAGGAAAGCTCTTCAATGCCCTCAAGCCGTTCTTCGCAGAGGATCTCAGCCTGAACGATTTCAAGTCAACCCTTGACAATGCCAATGGTATTATCTCTTCCGACAAGGTCGGTCCTACCATTGCAAATGACATCAAGAGGGATGCTATCATCGCAGTTATCCTTGCCCTCTTCGTCATCTTCGCTTACATAGCCTTCAGGTTCAGGGGCTGGACATGGGGTCTCGGTGGTGTCGTCTCGCTGGCCCACACCGCTATTATCGTCATCGGATTCTTCTCACTGTTCTCCGGCATCCTGCCGTTCAACCTTGACGTTGACCAGACGTTTATCGCGGCTATCCTGACGATTATCGGATACGCTATCAACGATAACGTGGTTATTTTCGACCGTATCCGTGAGTACAGGACCCTCCATCCGAACACCGACATCAAGACCAACACCAACCTGGCCTTGAATGCCACTTTGACCAGGACGATGAACACCTCTGTCTCCACCCTCGTTACCATGCTCGCAATAGCGATCTGGGGAGGTGAATCCATCAGGGGTCTCGCAGTTGCCCTCATCCTTGGTATCTGCATCGGTACTTATGCATCAATCTTCATCGGTACTCCGGTGATGTACGATGCCACCATCGCCCGTCAGAAGAAACTTGCTGCAGCTCCTGCCAAGAAATCTTCGAAGTAAGAATTAAATTTATAACACAAAGCGCCGGCCCAAAAAGTCGGCGCTTTATAATAACCAATTGTAATGAACGAAAAATACAGAATTGAATCCGACCTGTTGGGAGAACTTCAGGTTCCTGCCGAGGCCTATTATGGTGTACAGACACAGAGGGCCATCAACAACTACAAGATTTCCAACACCAGGATGTGTGACTATCCTGATTATGTTGTCGCGATGGCATGCATCAAGCTTGCCGCCGCAGAGACAAACAAGGAACTCGGTGCCCTCGATCCCGTGATTGCTGATGCAATCGTGGCCGCCTGCCGCGAGATCATCAACGGCAATCTCCACGACCAGTTTCCCGTGGACATGATGCAGGGAGGTGCCGGTACCTCGGTTAATATGAATGCCAACGAGGTTATCGCAAACCGTGCGCTCGAGATAATGGGTCACAAGAAAGGCGAGTACAAATTCTGCTCTCCAAACGACCATGTGAACTGTGCCCAGTCCACCAACGATGCCTATCCTTCCGCCTTCCGCTATGCATTCATCAGGATGAACAGGAAACTCGTTAAGAGCCTGGAGAATCTCATCGAGGCCTTCAGGGCCAAAGGTGTCGAATTCAAGGATGTGATCAAGATGGGACGTACCCAGTTGCAGGATGCTGTCCCGATGACTTCCGGTCAGGAGTTCCATGCCTATGCCACAAATCTCGGCGAGGAAGTCCTCAATCTTGAGAGGAATGTCAATCTGCTCTATGAGATCAACATGGGTGGAACAGCCATCGGTACCGGTTTGAACGCAAAGCCCGGCTTTGCTGAGCTTTGTGCAAGAAAACTTACCCAGCTTACAGGAGAGAAGTTCATTGCTGCCCCTGACCTGGTGGAGGCAACTCCGGACACAGGAGCCTATGTGAGCTATTCAGGAGCACTCAAGAGGCTTGCCGTAAAACTTTCAAAGATATGTAACGACCTCAGGCTTATGGCTTCCGGTCCACGCTGCGGCTTGAATGAGATCAACCTTCCTCCCAAGGCTCCCGGATCATCCATCATGCCTGGAAAGGTCAATCCCGTCATCCCCGAGGTTACCAACCAGGTCTGCTTCAAGGTTATCGGAAATGACACTGCTGTCTCCTTTGCCGCAGAGGCCGGCCAGCTCCAGCTCAATGTCATGGAGCCGGTGATTGCCGAGTCCATAATGGAAAGCATAACCTGGCTTACCAATGCCATGAACACCCTTCGCACAGAATGCATCGAGGGCATCACCGTCAACAAGGAGCGCTGCTATGACATGGTAAAGAACAGTATCGGTATTGTCACCGCCCTTAACCCTATCATCGGTTACAAGGCCAGTACAAAGATTGCCAAGGAGGCTCTTGAGACTAACCGTTCGGTCTATGACATCGTGCTAGAACAGGGCGTCATGACCAAAGAAGCTCTTGACAAAGCTCTTGATCCTGAGAATATGGTAGGTTAACCTCCATAGGTTAAATAAAAAAGCCGGCCCTGTTCAAAGGGTCGGCTTTTCTTATAAGACAAGGATCTTATTTGATCTTCTTGTAGCCGTAGCGGGCCTCGTCACCGAGTTCGATCTCGATCTTCATGAGGCGGTTGTACTTGGCGATACGGTCGGTCCTGCTGAGGGAACCGGTCTTGATCTGGCCGCTGTTGGTGGCGACTGCAATGTCGGCGATGGTGGTGTCCTCGGTCTCGCCGGAGCGGTGTGAGGTCACAGTGGTGTAGCCGTTGCGGTGAGCCATCTCGATAGCGTCGAGAGTCTCGGTAAGGGAACCGATCTGGTTGACCTTGATGAGGATGGAGTTGCCGGCGCCCATCTCAATACCCTTCTGAAGGTACTTGACGTTGGTGACGAAGAGGTCGTCGCCGACGAGCTGGCAGCGTCCGCCGATAGCCTTGGTGAGCTTAACCCAGCCTTCCCAGTCTTCCTCGCTGAGGCCATCCTCGATAGAGTCGATAGGGTACTTGGTGATAAGCTGCTCGAGATAGGCGATCTGCTCCTCGGAAGTGAGCTTCTTGCCATTAGGATCCTTCTTCTTTCCGTCCTTCAGCTGCTTGTAGTCATAGTAGTAGGTGTCACCCTCCTTGAAGCAGAATTCGGAAGCAGCGCAGTCCATGGCGATGGTCACGTCCTTTCCGGGCTCTTAACCTGCCTTCTTGATAGACTCGATGATGCAGTCAAGAGCGTCGTCGATACCCTCGAGTTTCGGGGCGAAACCACCCTCGTCACCGACAGCGGTGGAAAGGCCACGGCCCTTGAGAACCTTCTGGAGAGCGTGGAAAACCTCGGCACCGATGCGTACGGCCTCAGCCTCGCAGCATGCACCAACAGGACGGATCATGAACTCCTGGAATGCGATTGGAGCATCGGAGTGGGCACCACCGTTGATGATGTTCATCATCGGAACAGGCAGGACATAGGCATTTGTTCCACCGATGTAACGGTAGAGGGGAATGCCAAGATATTCAGCAGCAGCCTTGGCAACGGCGAGGGAAACGCCGAGGATGGCGTTTGCTCCGAGATTGCTCTTGGTGGGAGTTCCGTCAAGCTCGATCATGGTCTTGTCGATAGCTCTCTGCTCGAGGGCTGACATGCCGATGATTGCGGGAGCGATCTTGTCGTTGATGTTGTCGACAGCCTTGAGGACGCCCTTGCCGCCGTAGCGCTTGGGATCGCCGTCACGAAGCTCAAGAGCCTCGTTTTCACCAGTGGATGCGCCTGAAGGAACGGCTGCAACACCGATAACACCGCTTTCGAGGATAACTTCAGCCTCGATCGTAGGATTTCCTCTTGAATCAAGGATTTCCCTTCCAGTAACTTGGATAATTCTCATGATTTAATGAATATTTGATAATTAAATTTACGTTCAACCCAAAAGACAAAGATAGTCATTATTCCTCAATTATTTGATAAATTTGTCTTTATCATGAGACTGAAATATCCAATCCTTTTGCTTGCTGTTTTGTCAAGCGTCCTGGTATCAAGCGGCCAGGAGAGACTCCGCAGGGACCAGAGTTTCCTCGGAATCCATTTTGATTTCCATGCCAATTCCTCTGACAGTGGAATAGGAGTCAATACAACACCGGAAATGATTCAGGAGATTCTCGACAAAGTCCATCCGGACTATATCCAGATTGACTGCAAGGGACATCCTGGTTATTCAAGTTATCCCACCCTCGTGGGCAATCCAGCCCCAGGAGTCACAGGAGATCCGCTGGCCGTCTGGCGCGAGGTGACCGCACGCAACGGAGTCGCCCTTTATCTTCATTATTCCGGAGTCTGGGATTCCAGGGCAGTGGAACTCCATCCGGAATGGGCAGTAAAGGATAAGGACGGGAATCCGAGCAAGAACAATACTTCCGTATTCAGCCCCTATGTTGACAAACTTCTGATTCCACAGCTCAAAGAACTGGCAGGGAAATATGGAGTCGATGGAGTCTGGGTGGACGGCGAGTGTTGGGCGACTGCCCTTGATTATGGTACTAAAGCAGTCAAGATGTTCAAGGAACAGACCGGGATGGATGCCCCTCTCTCTCCGGAAGCCCCGGGATGGTTCGAATGGAAGCAGTTCCACAGGGAGGCATTCCGCAATTACCTGCGTCACTATATCTCGGCTGTGCGGTCGGAATATCCTGGTTTCCAGATATGTAGCAACTGGTCTTACACCCATCATATGCCTGAGCCGGTGTCTGCACCCCTCGATTTCCTTTCGGGAGACTACTCTCCAACGAACAGCGTCAATTCCGCCAGGATTGCAGCGAGGTATCTTTCCGCCCAGGGTGTTCCATGGGACCTTATGGCTTGGAGCTTCAGCAACGACAAGGAACAACCGGGGCAGAAACCTTCGGTACAGCTGATGAGGGAAGCCGCCGTAACCTTGTCCCAGGGAGGAGGTTTCCAGGCCTATTACACTCAGAACAGGGACGGATCGGTAAAGTTGGAGAAACTCAAGTCGATGGCCGATGTGGCCGTATTCGCGAGGGCCAGGCAACAATTCTGCCATCATTCTGTCTCCATACCCCAGGTCGCCGTCCTGCTCTCCACTTACAATTACCAGCATCAAATCATTCCAGGAAATCCAGGGGCTTTGTTCCCAAATAACGTTGGAGGTGCAGGAGGTGTCCTTGAATGCCTTCTTGACAGCCAGTACAGCGTGGATCTCCTCGGCGAGAACACGCTACAACCAGACATGAGCCGCTATCCACTGATCGTGGTTCCGGAATGTGAGACCCTTTCCGAAATTTTCCGTGACGACTTGCTTGAATATGTCAACCAGGGAGGTTCCCTTCTCGTCATTGGCGAGGAGATGGCAAAACTCTTCTCCATCGCTTCCGGGGTAGGCCTTCGTGGAGACAGATGGTTCTCTGCCGGATTTGGTTCCGGAAAGATCGGTTTCATTCCGACGAAGATTGCCAGTGAATACGATTCCGACAACAATGCGGAGGGAATACGTTCACGCGTGAAATCCATTATGAAAGAGCTATTCTCCGATCCTATTGTTGAAATATGGTCTTCTCCTTTCGTGGAAATGTCTGTCAGGAAGCACGACGGAAAACTCCAGGTCCATTTGGTCAATACTTCCGGCGACCACAGACACACCATATTCTTTGAATCAATCGATCCCGTCCGCAATATTGAGGTGTCAGTCCGTCTGGACAGGGCGCCCGAACGGATAGTCTGCCAGCCGGAAGGGAGGGACATCAAATTCAACTATAGGGATGGAAAGGCGGTCTTCAGGATCGACAGCCTTGAGATTTACGACATCATTGAAATTGAATAGCCAGGCCTCTGTTGTCTCAAGGCCGGTCTGACATTTCAAAGGAAAGCTGTCCACCCTGCTTCAATATGTTCCATGGGATGAAGCGAGGATCTATGTCACTGCCGTCTAGTTTGGCCGATTTGACATAACAGCGGTTCGGACTTGTCCCCTGTGCTTTGATTACCAACTTATTTCCTCCGTAGTACCCGGGACTCAAGTTGATTTCGACTTGTTCGAAAGCCGGACTTCCCACGCACAGCATGGGATTGTCCGAACAGCCTCCGTCCATCTCAAAAAAGCCAAGGCTGCTCAGGACATACCATGAACTCATCTGCCCCTGGTCCTCGTCACCGGGATAGGCATCCCTCTCTTCGATACCGTAGTATCTTTCTTGGATTTCCCTCGCCCATTTATTCGTCCTGTAAGGTTCCGATGTGAAACTGAAAAGATAGGCAGACTGCATGTTAGTCTGGTTTCCGTGATTGATGGTGGCTTTTGTGAAATCATCTCCGGTAGCGTTGAAATTCCTCTTGGCAGATTCGCTCATTCCCCATTCAAGCTTGTCGATGAAAGACTTTTCTCCCATCATTCCGATCAGGCTTTCCATGTCGTGAGGGACATACCATGTAAACTGCCACGAACTTCCTTCACAGAACCCGGGGGCCTTGTAAGGGTCGAAATCCTCGATGAAGGATCCGTCACGGAGACGTGGCCGGATGAACCCGGTAGAGGAATCAAAAAGGTTCTTCCAGGAAGAGGAGCGCCTGAACAATGTATCTGCAAGGTCTTCATAACCATTGTTGCGGAGGAAGGAGGCCGCGCACCAGTCTTGAAAGGAATACTCCATGGTATTTGATACGTACGACTGATAATTGGGCCCGTCAAAGCCCTTCCCGTCCGTGTACAGAGGCACGTACCCCAAATCAATGTAATCCGGATAGCTTTCATTGCCGAACTGTGTACCATCTTCCAGCTCCTCCTTCGGAGCGGTCTGCTGATGTGCGACGGCTTCGGCAAGGAGCCTGGCGTCAAAATCCCTGATTCCATGCTGCCATGCCGATGCGATGAATGGTATGGCCGGGGATCCGACCATCACCCGGAAATACTTCATTCCCGGATTGCCGACAGGCAGCCAGCCTCCGCGTCTGTATGTTTGTTCGAAAGTATAGAGCCAGTTCGACATGAATTCCGGGTAAAGGATATTATAGAAAGGTCCCAGATCCCAATGGGTTCCCCATAGGGAATCCCCGCCATAGACCTGCTTCCCCTTTTCGACGACGGCTAACCGTCCAAACATGTCCATCCACTGACCGTTTACATCGTTCCATATTGTCCGAGGGCTGATCGAGCGGTAAAGGTTGGTGTAGAACTTCTTTTTCAGAAGGGCATCCGGAGTGTAAACCTTGATGCGGTCGAAAAGGTTCTGCCATACCTCGCGCTGGGCGGTTTCAACAGCCTCGAAAGACCATCCGAAGGGTGTTGTTATCTCTTCCTGGAGATTCAGCCCCGCATTTTCAATGCTTACAAGAGAGATTCCGGTACGGATCTGGACCTGTTCTCCAGCCTGGATTCCAAAATCCAGCCAGATTCCGCAGTCTTCCGACAGGTTATCGGCGTATTCCACATCCTTGACCAAGTCAGATCCGTTCCATGTGTTCATGGCCAAGATCGGCCGGTCGGATTCCATTACAAAATGAAGGGTGTAAGTCTGGTTGCCATGGTATCCGGATCCCCAGCTTCTGGACGGGATGGAACCTTCGATTCGGTAATCGGATACTTTCCTGACCATGACGTTTTCCACAGTCCAGGGATACTCTCCCGGGAACAGGAAATCTACCAGGATTCTTGGAGCATCGGCTTTATGGAATGTGTATCTTTGGAATGAAGCCCTGGTTGTCGCCGTCAATTCCGCAAGGATACCGTAATCTGAAAGCTCTACTCCATAGTATCCTATCCTGGATGTTTCATGATGCTTGTCGAACCTTGAACGGTAACCTGAATCAGGGTCCTTTTCAGTGCCGCTTTGCAGCATCAGGGGACCGTTTGCGGGCATAGTCAGCAATCCGGCCATTGTCCATTCATGGATATGGCTGAATCCCATTATGTTATCGACATTATCCTCGTAGCCGTTCTTCCAATGTGAATCCTCGTTGTCAGGCATGATCTTGACCATCCCGAAAGGCATCCAGGGTCCTGGACCGATCATCCATCTCGAACCGCTGCTCCCCATCATCTGATCCACGTAATCGATACTCTTACGGACAGGTTGTCGACCTGTACTGAATTTGCCCCCGGCAAGGAGCTTGCCTTCCCAGGTCACTGAAATGTCCGTTTTCCCCGCCGATTTCTGGCAAGGAATTTCAAGCAGGTTCTCCCCCTTCCGGAGTTCGTGTTCCGACACCTCTCCGTCAACAATAATTCTGACCGTGCCGGCCTTGCGGCTTATTGCATGGACAAGGACAGCCGGGCTTGTCTTTCCTGCGGGTAACTCAACCTGATAGGGCGAAGGTATTATCTCAACAATGGGATCGTACCCTGTATTTACGACTTCTGTCTTTGGATTCCCGCTCAACATTATTGCATCGAGACTGACGGATTTCCCGTTATATATCCTGAGTTCCAATAGGTTGGCCCCATCCTTCAGAACGCCTGGCGGAATGGTGAAAGTGATTTTTCCGTCATCCTGGCCGATGTCCATCCACTGTTCGAATTCGCCGATTCCAAGGCGCATCCTCATGCGCGGCTCCCAATCAACCTCCGTGAGGTAAATATCCAGAATGAAAGAGTCATCCTTACGGACGTCTTTCAAAGACACTACTATCTTGCTTTTTATCAGCGTCGGACCTCCCCAATGGGATGCACCGGCAAAGGGGGCGAAGGGGCCGGGAATTACGAAAGGGAAAGCCGAAGCATCCTCATCCTTCATATAGAAATAGTGGTTTGCGTCCGAAAAACCCGAGGAAACATATTCGCTCTGCCTGTCGGGGGCCAGGGCGAATTCGTTGCTGGAACCATCGACGTGACCGATAGATCCCAACACCACTATAGCAGACAGAATGACCTGGAGCATATTCAGAGTATCGAATACTTATTGGAGTCCCCACTCCTTGTTGGGTTCAGGTCCCATTTCAAGTTCCAGGGTTCCACCTCCGAGCAATTCGGAAGCAGGGAATTTGAAAGAATTCCATTCCTTCCCATTGAGTTTGGCGGACTGGACATAGATGTTCTTCCTTGATGCTCCATTGGCCTTGATGACGAACCGGTCCCCACGTCCTTCCCTTCCGTCGAGATGTATCACCGTCTCCGGGAATATCGGACTTGCGATTTCATATTGAGGATCGGCATTGCATCCTCCGTCTATTTGGAAAAGCCCAAGCGAAGTCATTACAGCCCAGGCGCTCATCTGTCCCTGGTCCTCGTCTCCGAGATAGGCGTTGGCAACGCCGTAACCGTAGTACCTGTCAAGTATGGAACGGCTCCAGCGCTGAGTGTTCCATGGCTGGCCGGCATAATTGAACAGATAGGCAAAATGCATGGATTGCTGGTTTCCCTGAACTACCGGATGGTCCCAGTACTGGTCATTAGGAGCATTGTATCGCCAGGCCTCGTCCTGATTGAATCCCCAGAGCAGACGTTCGGTAAACCTTTCATGGCCGATCATTTCTACAAGGGCAGGAACATCCTGGGGGACGAAAAAGGTAAGCTGCCATGCGTTTCCTTCGACGTACTGGCGGTTTGCTCCGCTCCTGAACGGATCAAATCCTTCCATCCAGTTCCCTTCGCTGTCTTTCATATGACAGTATCCTTCGTCACTGATAACGTTTTTCCACCAGTATCCCCGGTCGTTGAAAACATCATAGACATCTTCCTTTCCGATAGACTTTGCCAGCTGCCCTACGGTCCAGTCATCGAAAGAATACTCCATGGAGTTCGAGAACCGTCCTTTGTCGTAGGGTACATAATGGTATTTCATGTAATGCACGAGGTCGCGGTTTCCGGCGAAGCCTTTGAATACCTTTCCGGCCGGAGTTGTCTGCATCTTCACCGCCGCTTCCAAGGCTTTCTCAGGGTCGAACCCCCTTATGCCCATCTGCCAGGCGCTGACAATGAGAGGTATCTCATGCTCTGCAACCATGACCGGAATGTAGTTAAGGCCAGCCGGGCCTTTTGCAAGCCGGCCGTTAGCCTCATACATGGCAAGCTGTGACCTAACCCATCTGCGTGACCATTCCGGAGTGACGAGGTTCCAGAATTGATTGAGATTCCAGAATGTGTTCCAGAAGGCATCGCACCCCAGCATCACGTCCTCTTCCGGATTCTCCACCTTGTGGAGGCTCCCGTCGGTAGAGATCCATTCACCGTTGACATCACTCCAGATGTTCCGGCTGCAAACAGCCCTGTACATGTTGTTGTAAAACCGTGATTTCTCCAGTGCATCGTCGGAGTCTATCTCAATCCTTGCAAAGATGTCATTCCAGGTTGCTATGTTATTGTTCATCACGGCATCAAAGTCCCAGCCGAAAGGTATGATTACCTCTTTCTCCAGATTATCTGCGGCATTGGCTACGCTAACCAGGGAGATTCCGCTCCGGACTTGAACCTTTTCTCCATCTTCAGGATCAAATACAGCAAACAGCCCGGCAGCATCACATTCTCCCCATTTGAAGTCCGAGACGTTTTCCTCTATCCTTCCGTCAGACCAACAGCCAATCCTTTTGACAGGCCTGTCAAATTCAATCACGAAGTGGAGGTGGTAATCCTGGTCGGCATCCCTGCTCCACACGTTTGGAGAGTATTCATGGCAGTATCCTTCCAGCCTCGTGTCGGAGACTTTCGTGAAGCTTGCGTCCTTGATGATGATACCATATTCCGCCTGCGGCTTGAATTCCATGATTATCCTTCCTTCACCACGGTCGGCAGGGAACGAGAACCTTTCGAAGCCGCAACGGGTAGTGGCAGTAACTTCAGCCAGGATGTCGTAATCGGTCAACATGGCGCTGTAATAACCTATTCCTGCCTTTTCCGACCTTTTGTCAATCCGTGACCGATATCCCTCGTCATCCTTCCTTTGGTCTCCAACCTTCGTCATGAGCGGACCATTGGCGGCCATTATCCCAAGGCCTGCCATAGTCCATTCATGAATATGACTGAAGCATCCGATGCTTTCGAATGATGGTTGATATCCTGACTGCCATCCGGAATTCTGGTTGTCCGGACTCATTTTCACCATGCTGAAAGGCATCCATGGGCCTGGAGCTATCATCCAACGGGAATGGGCTGTACCCGTCCTGGTGTCAACATAACCGGCCGGAGTCTGTTTTTGCCGGGACGAACGGAGAACAGTTCCGGAAGTCACCTTCCTGCCGTTCACCAGAACCTTGTAATTGCTTTTTACCGATTCCTTGACCGAAGCCATCGGAGCTTCCAGGATGTAGCGTCCCTGCTCTATGGTTTTTCGCAGGACGCTCTTTCCATCCACCTTGATTTCGAGAGAAGGGTCTCCTTCCAAATGCTCGATATCAACCAGCAGGGGTTGGATATCGTCCCCAAGCTGATAATCGGCAGCTTTGACATCGCGGATGAACACTCCGTGAGGACGCCTTACCCTAATGCGTGACGGACCGAGAAGCTCGATTTGGTCGAACAGGATCCAAGATCCGTCCAGGACGCTTATGGTTAAGATGTTCGGTCCTTTGCGAAGGTCCTCTCCATTCAGCGGCATCTCTATGGTGCAGGCAGAAGCGTTGGAGAGGTTTCCGGTTATTCCCATAGTGTCAGTAACCGGCTCGGTCGTGCCGGGCGCCGGAACTGACGACAAGTCTATTCCTTCCTTTGTGAGCTGGACTTTATGGTCTTTTTCATTCAGGCTGATCTTGACAAGGGGAAGGAACTTCGTCGCATGGTCGGCAAGATGGATCTTAAGGACATATTTCCCTTTGTCAATGGGTTTTCGTCCAAAATCGAAAAGGATGTTCACACAATGTGTCCTCCAACCGGCCGTAGACCAGGTACCGCCCCATGTGTCTGCCGGACCAGGCAGAACATAAGGGAAGTCCTTGGCCGGGTCGGACCAGCCAAGGAGGAAGAACTTGTCCTCGAAACCGAAATCGTGTTCGATGAAGTTCTTGAATCCATCGGGGGAAAGGGCGAATCCTTCCGAAGAACCGTCTTTTTCGCCGATTTGCCAGATGACCTTGTCTGATTTTCGGGCTGTGGCGTCAATTGAGGTCAGACAAGCTACTATTATTAACGCCAATAATGCTTTTATGTAGTATTTCATATGGCAAATCTGCCGTTCGTTTTACAGAGCTTCCAGGAGGTCGGACATAGACCCGACAACACGGTCGAAGATCTTGTACATCAATTCCGGCTCCTGCTTTTCAGGAATATATACAATAGTCTTGAGACCACGCCCGGCGAACCATCCGGCTTCCGCATGGGCGGACCTGCCGCAAGGAAGGACCAGGACACATGAATCCGCCCAGAGCATCGCATCCAGGTCGGCCTTGAAACCTTTCTCGGCCACGGGATGATGGAGATTGGAGATATATTCATCGACCGACCACTCCTGCCAGTCTTCTCCTACGTCTGACCAGTGGAAGCCTCCGGGGTTGTCCTTCGGGTTCCTGAAATCATATACTTCATGTCCGGCTTCCCGAAGCCGTTTCACTACTTCAGGCTGGTACGCATTGCGCCAGCTCGACGCTACATAGATCTTCGCCATCCGTTAATAGGTTTCAAGATCCTGCCATGAAGGGAAGGCAGGGAACTTTGCATGAGGTTCGGTCTGGTACCAGAAAGTGGTTGCGGCAATGTCGGAATGTTGTGCGAGATACCTCTTGTCTTTCCTCCAGCCGAGGTCTTGCAGGGTGATTTTCAGGTCTTTTTGGAAGCGGACGGGATCCATTATGTGCCAGCGGTACAATCCGAACCTCTGCTGAGACTTGTAGGTTCCGTCGGGGCGTATGACCTGGCAGAGCCCGGCGTACGGGGTGCAGAACGGGACGTACTGTCCTCCTATGTCGAAGTTGTAGGAACCGCAGAAATAGTCCTCGGTTCCGGTTCCGCAGATGGTAGGATACTTCTTGTCTCCGTCGATGAAGAATTTGATTTCTCCTTCACCCCACCATCCGGTGTTGTGGACTCCGAGAGCAACATAGACTCCCACATAGTGTCCCTGTCCCTTGATGCCGTCTATGATTGTAAAGTCCGAACTTTCGTTCCAGCGGGTGCGGCGGAACTGGGCATGGAAATAGGCTGCGTCAGCCGGGACTTCGGTAAGGGTGTAGTCGATCTGGTAGTAAAGATGCATCTCTTCGCTGTCATTGACGTTCTCCATCGTGATCTTGCATTTCTTGCGGAAAGGCATCGACCAATAGCAGTTGAAAGCCCTGCCGGGATTGACGCAGACCGGGAGGGAGACCATAGGGGCATATTCATTCCATCCCATGCAGAAGAAGTCTGCGATCGGGCATTCAACAGAAGGGGTAGGCTCGTCGTCCCAGTAGATCCGGATAATAGTATAGCGCCATACTCCGGTAGGGGTCATCCAGATGTGCTGGATTGCTCCGGGACCGTCAATCTCGGCGATGGTTACGGTTTCTCCAGAGCCGATGTAGATGTAAGGATTGACCTTCCAGGTCTCTCCCAGATCCCGGGCGGCCATGGATGCATTGTTGACGTTACGGGTGATGTTCTTGGCATCGGGAACAGCCATTCCTCCCTTGCCTTTCTCCCCGGTGAAATTCTCGGGGCTTATCGATCTTGTCTGGGCTTTGGACAGCCTGGAGAGGTTGCCTAAGTTCATGTCGAGTCCGTTGAAATCCTGGGCGGACACTGTCAGTGCGCAAAGACCTGCCGCAATGACGGAAAGAATCTTGTAAAACTTCATAAATAATTGGTTATTAATATATTAGTTGTCTAAAGTCCTTAACTCTATGGAAGGTGACCAAGTCTCCGTCATGGGCAGTCCTGGCCCTCTCATCTCCGGAGCGGCTAACTATCAGGAGGTCGTCTCCTGAAATCATCATCGTGGCATAATGCCGCGAAGCGTTATCGGCAGGTCCTACGGCCACGAGTCCTGCGAAAGTCCAATGGATCAGGTTCGGAGAGAAAGACAGGGCAAGCCTCCTGCGGCCGCTCATCCTTCCGTCGATCTGGGAATGAAGGAGCCAGTATAGCCCGCTTTCCGGATCGTAACAGACATAGAACTTCAAGTCCGCTCCAGGAATATGTGCGAAATACATATCCCCATCCTTGTAGTGGAGCTTTTCCACTGCCAGGCTGCCGTCTTCTTTCTCAACACCCTTCATCATCACCCCGATGTCAGGGAATCCGGTATTTGCCCTCATCATAAGCACCACGCTTTTTCCGGTAGGGTCATAAAAAGGATTGTTTTCGTCGAATACCCTTACCACATTTGTCTCCAGCAAGCCAGGTTGTCCAACCTTGACTACCGGAATGCCGGAAGGGCGGGAGGCTTCCATGTCTTCGTCCGGATTATAAAGCTCTGAGAATTTCCAGTTGGCAGGATCTGTCAGGTCTGTATCTACTTTGGCCTGCATCAGAACAGGACCTACTCCGGGCCATTTATGGCCCTCGGCGACCCACTTCTCATAGACCAGGGTTACTTTGCCGTCATGAATATCAACAGGGGTGCAGCTCTGGTGCCAGCGTGGCTCCGGACAAAGGACGGACACTTCCGACCAGGTCTCGCCGTTGTCGTCGCTCCGGGTGATCAGCAGCCTTCCGGAATGGCCGATCATGTAGAGGGACTTTCCTGCCTTGAACAGTATCTCGTGCATCATAGGGATCCTGTTTTGGGTTTCCCTCCAGGTCTTTCCGTTATCGTCGGACAGGAGAACCCTTATCTGGTTCCCCGCCTTGAAGTCTCCGAAATCCGATTTCGGACCGTCCAGGAGGTACGTTCCAGGGCCACCGTAATCCACCGACACGATGAGTCGGCCATCGAATCCTTCGACGATGCCGGGAGTGTAAAGGAATATGCTGTCAGGCCTCGGGGATTCCGCGATGACGGTTTCAGTTCCGACCATCCTAGAAGGATTACGGGAGCAGCATACCAGGAACAACCCCAAAAAGGAGAACAGCGAGAGGAAAACAACAACTCTTTTCATTACCTGTCGAAATTACGTGAAGCGAAAGGAAGAGCCATACGAAGTGCAAGATGCCAGTACTCCCAATTGTGGACACCGTTCCTGATCCGAAGTTCATCCTTGACATTCTTGGCCTTCATCTTCATGTGGAGGTCGAACGAGAGTTGTACGAGGAAGTCATCATCACCGCAGTCAAAGAACCATTTCACGGTCCTCAAAGCTTCCAAGGTTGCTTCGTCTGCATTGTCGATGAAATCGAGGGCAGAGTGGTCACGTACCGCCTGACACACCAGGTACAGCTTGTCCTTCTGGGTATTGTTCCCTCCGACTTGTCCCGCTTCGTTATCAAGCCATGCGCTCATTGCATAGCAGCTTGAGAACATGTCCGGATGCCTCTGGCAGTACACTGTGCTTCCGCCACCTCCCATTGACAGGCCCATTACGGCCCTGTGCCCCTTATCGCCTATAATCCTGTATTTCTTTTCTACCGTGGGGATGAATTCCTTGAAGAAAAAATCCTCATAATTCCAGCCAGGCATGTTGAAATAGCCGTTCCAGACATTATGGGTGTCAGGATCTCCGGCATTGGGCATAATGATTACCATCTCGTCGGCTTCTCCGGAGGAAATCAGTTCATCGGCCACTAGTTGCACCGATCCTTTCTTTGCCCAGGTCTCATAATTGTCGCTGAGTCCATGAAGCAGATAGACAACCGGATACTGCTTGTCTGTCTTGTCGAAGCCGCTCGGAAGATAGACATTGAATTTCACTTCAGATCCGAGAATGCTGCTTTGAACACTATCGGTAATGATCTTTCCGGCCCTTGCTGATATGGCAGGGACGATAAGCGCGATAAGCGCCAAAGAGAGGAATCTTTTCATATTTTTGAGTGTGAACATATAAAAATAGTGATTATATTTGATAAACCGCATATAATATCGCTTATGAAAAAGGCTCCTCTGTTCATTTTTCTTTGCATGTTTTTTTGGGCGAGTTGTTCTGAGACTCCGGAAATAGTTCCCACCGACCGTCCTTGCGCCGATCTAGAGTCTGCTGAAAGGATGTTCGGGACATGGACTGACAATCCGGCTTCCATCCCTGTCTCTTTCGTTTATGGTGAAACTGTCCATAATGGTCTGGAAGGACTTGAGTTGTTATCAAATACAGTTTCCCAGACCCCGTCCGGCCAGGATTTGAAGGCGGTTTTCCGTCTTGACGGGGACGTCCGGCTGACAGTGGACGCCTTTCTCAACACCGAGTTCGGCGAAACTGAATATACCGTCTGGATCGAGAACAATGGTACCGGACCAAGCAAGGAAATAAAGGAATTCCTGACGGCGGTTATTCCTTTCGAAGGGGAAGATCCGATGTTGAGAGGTTGCCTCGGCGACCATACTAACCTGTATGCGGATTATCAGACAGAACTTAAGGACACAGTGGTGAGCTTCGTGTCTTCAAACGGCAGGGCTACCCACATAGTTTTTCCATATTTCGACCTGGTCCATGGGAATGGCGGAACCCTCCTGGCTATAGGATGGGCGGGTACATGGCAGTCTGAATTCTGCAGCGAAGGTTCCACTACGGTTTGGAAAGCCGGCAACTGCAATGATTTCGACTCGGTCCTCATGCCCGGGGAGAAGATCCGTTCCGCCCTGGTAGTTATGCTTCCTTACAAGGGACGTGACCGCGACGATGCAACCAATCTGTGGAGGGAGTGGTTCATCAAGTACAATATGCCAAAAGCTGATGCCAGCGGCAATAGCATCCAACCGTTCTCGACAACCTGCTTCGCTGCTGACACAGGGCTGCCCAATTCGGACGGATCCATTTCCGAGCGTTTTTACACTTGGAAGAGAACTCTGGAAAGACTGGTGTATGAAGATGTCAAACCGGATTTCAGGTGGTTCGACGCCGGTTGGTATTTCGATCCCAGGGGAGAGACGGTTCCTACGGACTGGTATGGCACCGTTGGGACCTGGGAACTGGACACGGTGAAATGGCCTGGGAAGACTTTCCTGGAGTCCAACGAGGCTTGTCACAAGGAAGGTATGAAGGTGTTGGTCTGGTTCGAACCTGAGAGCGTCTGCGACGTTGAGGACCTTGCCAAAAACTATGGCTACAATCCCGAGTGGGCGGACTTCAACCGTGGAAACCGTTACACCAATAACCTGGGCAACCATGACTGTCTGGAATGGACTCTGGGGCGCATCACAAAGATGATGGGCGAGAATGGGGTGGATCTGTTCCGAGAGGACAACAATTCAAATCCTGTCAAGGCCTGGACCGGATTCGATGCCAAGGAAGCTGAAAAAACTGGCCTTCCACGCAAGGGTATAACTGAGAACCTTGCAATCCAGGGTCATTATGAACTCTGGGACAGGATCATAGATTTCTGCGCGAAGAACGGCAAGTGTACCTACATCGACAACTGTGCTTCAGGGGGAGGACGTAATGACATCGAGTCCTTGCGCCGCAGCCTTCCATTTATGCGAAGCGATGCCGACCGTACTACAACCGCTCTCCGTCTTTCCATGACCACCTCCTACTGTCGGTGGATTCCTTTCCATGGGGCAAACACCAAGGAGTCAGCCGGAGAATTGGAACCGGGGATGGCCGGAGGAAGCACTTTCTATATTACCAGAGCCTCATGGCTTCCGGTCTATAACATCTCCGAAGTCTTTACACATGACGTGGAACTTGACTACGACCGCCTGAGAGCAACATTCGGGGAGTGGAAAAAATACAATCACCTGCTGGTCAAGGATATGTATCCCTTGACCCCGTGGCACCGCCACGATGATGATTCCAATTGGACCGCAATAGCCTGGCATGACAGGGTAACTGACGAAGCGGTGCTTCAGGCCTTCCGTCAAGAGACCTGCCCTGAACCAGAGTACACCGCTTGCCTGAAATTCCTCAAACCTGACAGGAAATACAACCTTACCAACGAGGACACCGGAGAGGTCCTTACAATGACCGGATCCGACCTGGCTTCAGATGGAATCAAGATTGTCCTTCCGGAACCCAAATCCTCTGCCGTATGGCATGTCGTCCCGGCGGAATGAAAAAAAGTAATTTATTCATAGAATGACTGATATGAAAAAGATTTTTGGATTGCTGCTGTTGTTCAGCGCGCTTCAGCTCTCTGCGTTGGAGAGGGAACCGGTCTGGCCCAAGGGCAAGATGCCCGATGTACAGGGACATCAGATCGCCGCTATGACCAATGAGGTTTCGATGGAAGGTTTCAAACCCGACAAGTACAGGGTGCCTTACCTCGAATGGTTTGATGCTCCGGACCCCTCGGTACGCAAGGACGTGTGCATGATCCTCATTTCGGGAGGTTCCTACCAGAACTGCTGCGATGTGGGTTTGATCGACTATTGGCAGAAAGAACTGACCAAGATTGGAATCCAGTGCGTCAATTTCGTTTACCGTACTCCTCGCCCAGTAGGTCTTCCTATCTATCAGACAGCCTGGGAGGACGGCCAGAGAGCGGTCCGCATGGTCCGCAGTGAAGCAAAGAAACGTGGATTCGATCCTGAGAAGATAGGAACAGTGTCCATGTCAGCAGGTTCGCACCTTGCCCTGCTTCTAGCGACCAGCTCCCAGACTCCTGCCTACCAGCCGATTGACAGGCTTGATGAAGTTCCTTGCCATATCAACTGGGCGATAGTCAATGCCCCGGCCTATGTTACCACCGACGGCGAGAATGGAGACCCGTCTTCCTTGGAAGGTTATGGAATAGACGTCAAACTGAGTGAAGTGTTCAAGTTCGACGAGAAGACCTGCCCTATGAGCCTTCATCATGGAGGCAAGGATCCATATTCCCCCAACGGTTCGACCCTTGTTTACAGGCAGCTTCGCCGAATGGGTATCCCTGCCGAACTCCACCTTTATCCGGACAAAGGACACGGTGCCTTTGGTTTTGAACGTGGAATCGAGTTCATGACCCAAATGGGCTTCCTCGGTCCTCTCGGGGAACCGGTGAAGATCATGGACCGTTTTGCCAGTGATTCTGACCGTGCCGAGCTCATAAAGGAGGACGTCTGGCCGGAGGGCAAGATGCCTTCGCCGCAGCCTGATCAGTGCAAGCCTTACCTTGAGTGGCATATTCCTGCCAACCTGAAGACCAAGGCTATCCAGATAATTTATTCAGGAGGCTCCTACACCGGCAACGATCCGGACGGTTTCGAGGTCGCTCCCGCAAGGCGCTATCTCAATGCAATGGGAATGACAGTCGTGACCATGAAGTACCGCACTCCTCGTCCCACCACCGGCCTTGCGAAGCACACAACGGCTTGGCAGGATCTTCAACGTGCGATAAGGATCGTACGCAATGAGGCTGCGCAACGCGGACTTGATCCCAACCGTATCGGAATAATGGGTTCTTCTGCAGGTGGCCATCTCACCCTCATGGGAGTAACTTCTTCACGTCATAAGTCCTATTATCCTATCGATGCCATTGACAAACTCCCTTGCAATGTCCAGTGGGGAATCGGGATCTATCCGGCATATGCCCTTACAGACGGTGCCGAAAGACCGAATGTCGGTGGCGGTAATGACGATTCCGCGGTCCTTGTCCCTGAATTCTCATTCGACCTTGACACCGCTCCGATGCTCTTCATCCATGGAGACGCCGACGGATGGGCTGCCATGAATTCCGTCAAGACATGGGAGAAGATGCGTGCAATGGGTATCCAGTGCGAACTCCACACCCTTGCGCTTCGTCCCCATTGCTTCCAGCTGGAGGCTGTTCCGGGCACAGGTAGCTACACGTGGCTCGACAGGATAGGTGAATACCTGCAACCGTTCATTAAGGAATAATTGAATATGAGATCGTTCAACTTTTTTTTAAAAGCCATTGTTGCGTTGGCGCTGGCGTTGGCATGTCTCAGTTGTTCGAAGGATGACGGAAGGATTGATGTGATCTTCGACACCGACGCCAATAACGAAATCGACGACCAGCATGCGATAGCCTACCTGCTTTTGAGCGACGATGTGTTCAACACCCTCGGTCTGACCACCAATACCACCCGCAATGGTGGAGACATCAAGCTCCAGACCCTGGAGGCCAGAAGGGTGACCTCCCTTGTCGGACATCCGGAGACTCCCATCTACGAAGGTGCCGATGGTTCGTTCGAAGACATCCTTCCGACGGTTGGAGAGAAGGAATTCGACGGTCATGTGGCAGTGGACTTCATCATCAAACAGGCTCGTAAGCATTCGGCGAAGAAGCCCCTGACGGTGATTGCTGTCGGGAAGCTTACCAATGTAGCATTGGCATTGACCAAGAAGCCATCCATCGCAAAGAGAATACGCCTTGTCTGGCTTGGAACCAACTATCCCAAGCCCGGTGAATATAATTTCGATAACGACATTCCTGCGGTGAACTATGTCCTGGACAGCAAGATTCCGTTCGAAATCACTCTGGTCTGCGGAGGTACAGACATAGGAACGGCGTACGTCAAGGTGAGCCGTGAATATGTCCATGAGAATTTCACGGGTCTCGGACCAAAGGTCAAGGAGCCGGTGGAAGGCCGTCATGGAGGCAGGTTTGCTTGTTTCGGGGATTATTCCGTCGATCTGTTCGACAACGTTCCTGAACTGGTCCGGTCACTCTATGACATGTCTGCGGTGGCGATAGTGAAGAATCCGGAGTGGGCAACCCCCAGGACGATTCCCGCCCCTGTCTTCCAGGATGGTGCATGGGTAGAGAGGCCAGACAACGTCCGTCAGATTACCCTCTGGGAACATTTCAACCGCGACGCCATCGTCGCCGACTTCGTCGCCACACTCTCGAAGGATTAGTTTTAGGAAAATCAATGCTCCCGGTTATCCATTCAGTGGACCACCGGGAGCAAAAAGTACCCAATACTGACGCCGGTCATCCAGGAAATGGACCATCGGTGGCACCAAGATGTTCCGATAAATAATCAATGACGGTGGCGGATAGGTTGTGGCGGGCGACTGCCGGTTGCATGGCGGTTTCGGGGGGCAGGCCTGGAGGGTTGATGCAGAGAATGTCCTTGTAGCCGAGATCTTTCAGGAGGTCGTAATCGGTTACGATACCGGCAAGGGAGACTGTCGGGATGCCGAGCCGTGTAGCATGGTGCAGTACGCAGAGAGGCGCCTTTCCTTTCAGGGTCTGGAAGTCCATCCTTCCTTCCCCGGTTATCACAAGGTCAGCTCCTTCTGCCTGGGCGTCGAAACCGATCGCATCCAGAACCATCTCAGCACCTGGGGTCAACTTGGCCCCCAGAAAAGCGAGCAAAGCTCCGCCAAGGCCTACGGCTGCCCCGGCCCCCGGAATTTCCTTGACATCGACTCCGGTGCATTCCAGAATAACTGAACTGAAGGATTCAAGTCCCTTATCCAGTAATAAGACTTCTTCTGGTCCAGCTCCTTTCTGGGGCGCAAATACGAATGCCGCTCCGTCTGGCCCGCAGAAAGGATTGTCCACATCGCATGCAGTTACGAATGAGCAACCCTCGAGAGCAGGGTTCCTTCCTGAAGAGTCGATGGAGTTTATCTTGCCGAGGGATGCTCCGACTGGAGGCAGTTCATTCCCGTCCGAGTCCTGGAAGCGCCATCCTAAGGCTGCAAGCATCCCGATTCCTCCATCGTTGGTTGCGCTGCCTCCTATTCCAATCAGGAAATGCTTGCAACCTCTTCCGAGAGCATCCAGAATCAGTTCTCCGGTACCGAATGTGGTTGTAAGCAAAGGGTTGCGCAGTCCTTCGGGAATCAGAGTCAGACCACTTGCCTTGGACATTTCAATCACGGCCGTGGTACCTTCTCCGGGGACGTTCACTATCGCATATTCAGCGACAACAGGCTTCCCAAGAGGGTTGCTGACTGTGACTTCGATCCGCGACCCTTCAAGGGCACGGCATAGTGCGTCGATAGTGCCTTCTCCTCCGTCGGCCATCTCAAGGCAGACGGTCAGGCAGTCAGGGAACACATCCGAGACGGCTTCTGCTACAATTGTGGCGATTTCCCTTGACGAGAGGGAACCTTTGAACGAATCTGCCGCTACTACTATCTTTTTCATCCCGATCTAGTCTTGAAGGTTTAGTCCGTAGCTGTGCTTGATTTCTTTCATTACGAAGGAAGACTGGATGGATCCGATGGAGTCAACAGTACCCAGGACATTGATTATGAATTCGTTGTAGTACTTAATGTCGGGGGCGTGGATCTTCAGGAGGTAGTCGAATTCGCCGGAGATGTTGTAGCATTCGGTCACCTGGGGAATGTCCTTGATGACGTCCACGAAGGCGTGAGCCACATCGCGGCTCATCTGTTTCAGCTTTACTGAGCAGAACACCTCGAATCCGAGATTCAGTTTCTCTGCATCCAGGATGGCTACATATTTCTGTATGAAGCCGTCCCTTTCGAGCCTTTTGAGCCGTTCGAAAACGGGGGTTGTGGAGAGGTTGACTTTTGCAGCAAGCTGCTTGGTGGTCAGACGTGCATCTTCCTGCAGAAGACGAAGAAGCTTGATGTCGGTTGCGTCCAGATTAATCTGATTCATGGAATATTTTTCTGTTAGAAGGACTTTTTTATCAGTTATTCCTTGGATTATTTCCAAGTACAGAAGCAAAATTAGTAATATTTTCCAAGTTTTGCCAATTGTTTGAAATTATATTCCACAAAACCTAACTTTGCAAACACAAACAACTGACAAATCATTGTAAAATGGCAAACAAGTTACACATCGATACTTTGTGTGTCCAGGCCGGATATCAACCGGCAAAGGGTGAATCCAGGCAGATTCCCATTATCCAGAGCACTACCTTCCGTTATGAGACCAGCGACCAGATGGGACGTCTCTTCGACCTGGAAGACAGCGGCTATTTCTATACCCGTCTCCAGAATCCCACAAACGACCATGTCGCTGCAAGGATAGCAGCCCTCGAAGGGGGAGTTGGCGCAATGCTTACTTCATCCGGACAGGCAGCTAATTTCTTTGCATGTGTAAATATCTGCGAGGCAGGAGGACATATCGTCGCAGCCGGAAACATCTATGGAGGTACTTTCAACCTTCTAGGCACTTCTCTCCGAAAGCTCGGAATAGAAGTGACCTTTATTGACCAGAATGCTCAAGAGGAAGAAATACAGGCGGCTTTCCGACCGGAGACCAAGCTCCTTTTCGGAGAAACGGTCTCCAATCCAGGAGTTGAGGTGCTTGACATCGAAAAGTTTGCCCGCATCGCCCATGACAACGGGGTCCCGCTTATTCTGGATAATACTTTCCCTACCCCGGTCCATTGCCGTCCTTTCGAATGGGGTGCAGACATAGTCACCCATTCCACGACCAAATACATGGACGGCCATGGTGTCGCCGTCGGAGGAGTGATAGTTGACAGCGGCAATTTCGACTGGGAAGCCCACGCAGATAAATACCCGGGTCTGACCACACCGGATCCCTCATACCATGGACTGACCTACACCAAGAAGTTCGGAAAACTGGCTTACATAGTTAAGGCCACGAGCCAGCTGATGAGGGATTACGGTTCAATCCAGAGTCCCCAGAATGCTTTCTATCTCGGCCTTGGACTCCAGACACTTCATCTCCGAATCGATCGTCACGCCAAGAGTGCCTTGAAAGTAGCCGAGTTCCTGAATAATCACCCGGCAGTTTCATGGGTCCATTATCCCGACCTTCCAGGAGACAAGGAGTATGAAAGGGCGAAGAAATATCTCCCGAACGGATCATGCGGAGTCCTCGCCTTTGCCCTCAAGGGCGGCAGGGAGGTTGACAACCGTTTCATGGACGCCTTAAAACTGGTTACTATTGAAACTCACGTTGCCGATTGCTACACCTGTATCCTTCATCCTGCATCCCACACCCATCGCCAACTTACCGACGAACAGCTCCGTGAGGCGGGAATAGCCCCCGACCTGATGAGACTTAGTATCGGACTGGAGGATCCCGATGATATTATCCGTGACCTAGAAAGGTCCATTTCGGAGGCAGTGAGATGATCAGGCACAGTCTAATAGCCGATAATTTCAAGTTTGAAGCAGGAGGTTCGCTGGAGAAGATAGAAATAGTCTATCACATGTCCCCAAGACGTAAAGGCAAGGTGATATGGATCTGCCATGCTCTTACCGCCAACAGTGATGTAGAGGACTGGTGGCCGCAACTGGTCGGTCCCGGAAAACTCATTGACACCGAGAAGTACTGTGTGGTGTGCGTCAACATGCTGGGTTCTTCCTACGGTTCCTCCGGCCCATCCTCTATCAATCCTGCAACCGGAGAGCCGTACTTCTTCGATTTCCCTAAGATTACCGTAAGGGATATGGTCAATGCCGGAATACTCGTGCGGAAGGAGCTTGGAATAGAGAGGATAGACTTGATTATCGGGAGTTCCATCGGTGGATTCCAGGCAATAGAATGGTCTGTGATGGAGCCGGATGTTATTGCCAATGCGGTCTTCATTGCCACTTCTCCTCGAATATCCCCTTGGTTCTCAGCAATGTGCGAAGCTCAGAGAATGGCCCTTGAAGCAGATCCAAGTTTCAGGGAATGCAAGGACCTCTGTGGAGGAGCCGCCGGTCTAAAATGTGCCAGGGCTCAGGGGTTGATTTCATACAGGAGTTATGAGGGTTACCGCCAGACGCAGTATGAAACTGATGAAAACACACTGTTTGCCGGACGTGCAGCTTCCTACGAACGCTATCAGGGAGAAAAACTGGTCCGTCGCAATTTCGACGCCTATTCCTACTACTATCTTTGCAACGCCCTTGACAGTCATAACGTAGGCCGTGGCCGCGGAGGTATCGCCACTGCTCTTTCTAACGTTAAAGCTGAAACCACAGTTGTCGGCATAGCCTCGGACGGCCTTTTCCCAGTAGCGGAGGTCCGCGACATGGCAGCCCTTATTCCCGGGGCATCATATAGGGAAATCTGGTCTGACTTCGGGCATGACGGTTTCCTTTTGGAGAACGGGCAGCTGACGGACATTATCAAACCAACTATTGACAGATTGTAAACATGCAAGTACTGAAATTCGGAGGTTCTTCCGTTGCCTCCGCCGCGGCCATCGGACGTGTGGTTGAAATAGTCTCAAAAGCCATTGAACATGACAGGACAATAGTCGTGTGCTCTGCCATAGGAGGATGTACCGACACCCTTATAGAGATTGGCCGCCGTGCCGCCTCTGGAGATGAATCATTCCAGACACTTCTGGATCAATTGAAAGAACGGCATCACACTATCATTTCAGAGCTGCTTCCCGGAGTGTTCCAGGAGAAAGTAACCAAAACGGTTGATGACCTTTTCAGTAAGCTCGGCGACACAGTAAGAGGCATATTCCTTCTTCGCGAAATCAGCCGTACAAGCCTCGACGCCGTCCAGAGTTATGGGGAATTGTTTTTAACAAAGATCGTGACAGCCAAGTTCACCTCTTTGGGAATAAGTTGCAAATGGCTGGACTCCAGGGAAATAATAAAGACTTGTTCCGGACAGGTGAACCAGGAGAAGACCTTTGCCAATGTCCGTGAGGTAGTGGACAACCATACCTCTCTTTTCGTGGCACCTGGCTTCATCGGGTCGGATGAACAGGGTCGTGTCAGCACCCTTGGCCGCGGAGGATCCGACTATACAGCCTCCCTGTTGGCAGTAGGAATCAAGGCCCGTCTGGTAGAGATCTGGACTGATGTTCCTGGAATAATGACGGCCGATCCAAAGGTGGTCCCGACAGCCCGGACTATAAGGAATATTTCCTATACCGCTGCTCAGGAACTATCCCATTTCGGAGCCAAGGTAATATATCCCCCGACCATCCAACCTGTAGTTGAGGAAGGCATTCCCATCTATGTAAAAAACACCTTCGATCCAGAAGATCCGGGTACCCTGGTTGAGAAATATCCGCCCCAGAACAGGGAGGATGTGACCGGAATATCCAATTCTGACAACATTGCACTTATTTCCCTCGAAGGAAGCGGGATGGTAGGCATTCCGGGATTCTCTTCAAGGCTATTCGATGCTCTTTCACGCGAAGGCATAAACATAATCCTCATCACCCAGGCTTCCTCCGTCCATACAATGTGCATAGCGATTTCAGCAAAGGATGCCCAACGAGCTAAGGAGGCGGCAGACAATTGCTTTGCATATGAGATTTCCCTGGGGAGATTGCGTCCACTGAGGATTGAGACTGGTTTTTCCATTGTATGCCTTATTGGCAACGATGTCATCGGACATAGTGGGGCCACTGGAAGGATGCTTGCCGCTCTCGGAAAGAGAAGCATTCCCATCCGAGCCACGGCACAGGGGTCTTCCGAAAGGAATATCACTGTTATCGTTCCTTCGGACAGGGTTCAGGAAGCCATCCGTGCCGTCCATAGGGAGTTCTTCGACAAGGCTTCACTCCAGAGCGTCAACCTGTTTGTTGCCGGCTATGGGACAATCGGGAAGGCCCTTGTGCAGATCATTTCCAAGAATGCCCAGGCAATTGCGGCCAGGACCGGAAAGAATGTCAGGATCTGCGGTCTTTCCAACAGCAGGCGTTATGTCATAGCCACGGAGGGAATAGATCCTTCGAAGGCGGATGAACTCCTTGCAGAAGGAAAGAGTGCGACTGGCAACGCATATTTCGAAGCCTTGCTCGAACTGAGTCTCGAAGGATCGGTTTTCGTGGACTGTACCGCCAATCCGGACCTTGGATTCCGCTATCCTGAACTGTTCAGGGCCGGTTATCCGGTTGTTACGTGCAACAAGATCCCGTTCTCGAGTTCATTCCAGCAGTACAGTTCCCTTAAGGCACAGGCCTTGAAATCTGGAGTTGACCTGAGGTATGAAACCACTGCCGGAGCGGCACTTCCGATTCTGGAGACCATTGACAAGGTCCTGAATTGCGGAGACAGGATCCAGAAAATAGAAGCCGTTATTTCAGGGACACTCGGCTACATATTCGACCGTTATGATGGCTCCGTTCCATTCAGCGACATAGTTGAAGAGGCACGTCTGAAGGGCTTTACAGAGCCGGATCCGTCGATCGATCTCAGCGGCCGCGACGTTCTCCGCAAACTACTCATCCTCTCCCGCCAGACGGGAATCCCCCTTGAAGAGGCGCAGGTGGAGATGGAGCCGGTTCCCGATGCGGAAGAGATAGTCCGCCGCCATGGCGAGGCCAAGGAGAAAGGATTGAAACTAAGGTATATAGCTTCACTTACAATAGGAGAGGATTCCTCCTATAAGGCGACCTGCCGTTTGGAGACAGTCGGTCCTGAGAGTCCGTTGTACTGGCTTCGTGGAACAGACAATGCGGCGGTGATCAAAACCGAGGATTACCAGTCCCCCCTTCTCATACAGGGAGCCGGCGCCGGTGCAAGACAGACTGCGGGAGGAGTGCTGGGAGACATCCTCGCCTGCTCTTGAGTTTACTGCTCGGTGAACGACATTATGTTCGAGATAGCCTCGTCTGCATCGTCCGTTATCGAAAGCAGCAGGCTGTTGTAGAAACCCTTTGAAAGAAGGTTCTCCAGCATCGGATAGACGGGGACGTCCCTGGAATAGTAGTCTTCTCCAAGGAACACCATCGGACTGGGATAACCCATTGACTGGTAGTGATTCTGGGCTGCATCCTGGAATATTTCCTGAAGGGTTCCGGCCGATCCGGGAGAATAGATGATACCTCCCTTCGCAGCAGAAAGGAGGATATCCTCCCTCACGCTGTTCATGAAATACTTCGCGATGTCAGTTGCGAAAGGGGTAGCCGGTTCATGTCCGTAGAACCATGTGGGAATACCCAGGCTGCGGTATTTTTCCTGTGGATATTTCTTCCTCACCTCGAAGGCAGACTTGAGCCAACCCGGGTCCCTGAAAGTGGGAGCTATCGAGATCATCTCAAGGGCATCTTCGAACTCTTCCATCTTCCTTCCGGCCATCCATGCACCGAAATGGGTTGCTTCCATTGCACCGGGACCACCTCCGGAAGCCATCAGTTTGCCCTTTTCCGAAAGGACCTTGCTGATGTAAGCCACCTTCTTGAATGATTCATCCGTCCTCTTCAATGCATGGCCACCCATGACCGCCACCACCTGACGCTCTTCGAACCTGCTCAGGAAATCCCCCATGGCATCCGCAATAGCATGGTCATGGAGCGAACGGGCCAGGGTTTCCTTTATGTTTCCTGTCTGTTTTCCTTGTTGGATATATTCAGAGTACACCCTCTGGTCGAAACAGCTGGAAAATGTGTCCTCGTTTTCCGGATCGTAACCGGCATAGAGGGAATCCCCATTGTAAAGATGGCTCCTGAAGACGTTGTAGGTCATTCCCATCCTCGGAAAGACAAGGCAGGATGAACCGATTTCGTCTTCCATCTTGGCAGGGATGTCGCAGCCGAAGAAGCAGCAGTCGGTGAACCTGTGCCTTGCGGCGACATATTGAGGCGCCTGGTTGAAGTTGATGTACTGGAACACGTAATGGTCGATTCGTCCGGACTCATCCGGAGCGGGAAGTTCGACAAGATTCTTTATCTCCTTGTAGGAAGAAGTGGAAGACATGTGATTGTGGTTTGATTAAATACAAACATACGCATTTTTAGCCGATTTTTTTTATTTTTGTATAGACTCAAAATGAAATAATCACAACTGAAATGAGAAACAATACCCGCTTCCAGGCTTTGGTCCCGTGCCTGGCCGTTTTCATTACTCTGATCTTTGCAGCCTCATGTGGAATCCGCGATTTTTCCCTGGGCGAGGGCCAGTCCAGACTGCTCAAGGGCAATTGCGACAATTTCATCCTTCAGGGAGAATTCCTCGCAGAGGAAGGGTCCCAGGCTACCGTGGCCTTCCATGACGATGGTACCGGAAGCGGTTACCAGGTACTTCTCCACGGAGGTCCTATCGACGGAACCATCAAGAGCGGTTCCCTTCTTCATGTACGCAACCTTTACCGTTCTCTCGAGGAAGATGGAGAGTGGACTCCTTTGGAGATAGCTGTTAGAGGCAAGAATATCTCTGTTAAGATAAAGGGAGTGGATGTGGTCTGCTACACCGAGCCTGAACAGCCATGGAGGCTTCCCCAGTTCGAAAAGATGCGTCTTGGCCGAGGCAAAGTCAGTGTCTCCGGAGGGAAGGGGAATATCAGTTTCCGAAACATGAAGCTTCAGCGTCTTGGAATAGATGCCACAAATCCAGCTGACACCCTTCCACCCATTGACGAGACTACCGACAGGGCCATCAGGCTCCAGCAGGAAGATTTCCCCGTCATTGACTGGCATGTCCACCTGAAGGGAGGCCTGACTGCTGAAATGGCCCATGCGATGTCCATGAATTATGGGATCAACTATGGAGTCGCCCCCAATGCAGGGGCCGGCGGAGTAGGCCGTATGCTCGCCAGCGACGATGAGGTTTTTGAATATTATGACGAAGTGAAGGATCTTCCCTTCCTCTGCGGTGTTCAAGGCGAGGGACGCAAATGGACGGCGGACTTCTCCCCGGAAGTCCTCGGAACTTTTGACTATCTCTTCACCGACGCCATGACGATAGTCGATCAGAAGGGACGTATTTCCAGGATATACCGCAATGAAGAGGTTATCACTGACGGGATGTCAGACCAGAAGTACATGGACATGATTGTGGACCAGACCGTCAAGATCCTCACTAACGAGCCTGCGGACTTTTTCGCAAACGCATTCTTCCTCCCGGATTTCCTGAATGACCGCTTCGACGAGATGTGGACTCCAGAGAGGGTCGCCCGTGTGCTGGACGTAATGCAGGAGAATGGTATCGCTCTGGAGATAAGCGCACGCTACAAGATTCCCAATGAATATATCATCAAGGAAGCGAAGCGTCGTGGGATCAAGTTCACCTTCGGTACAAACAACGTGGATGCCGATTTCGGCCGTCTGGAGTACAGTATTGACATGACCAGGAAATGCGGCCTTACAGTCGATGACATGTGGTTCCCTTCAATGAGTACCAGGGCTTCCCGTCCTACTATCATTTACAATCATTTCGCTGACGGCAAGAAGGAACTCTTTAATGGAAAGGACCTGACCGGCTGGGTAAGTGTCACTGAGTCTGAGTCCGAGAGTCCGGTCTTCAAGGTTGAGGATGGTTGCATTATGGTTTCAGGTAAGCCGAACGGATATCTCCGCACCGCACGCCAGTATGGCGATTACACCCTCCACGTAGAGTGGAAATGGATTGGATCGGGGACCAACAGCGGTATCTTCCAGAGGGTTCAGGAAGGTGACAAGGTCTGGCCTGTTGCCTACGAATGCCAGCTCATGGCCGGTAGGGCCGGAGACTTAGTCGCCCTCGGAGGTGCCAGGATAGCCGAGATACCGTTCAATCCAGAAGTGAAATTCCCAATGAAGAAGAGGGTCCATCAGGGAGCGGCAATTGAACTTCCTGACGGAGAGTGGAACAGGGCAGAGATAATCTGCCGTGGTAACAAGATGACCGTTTACATCAACGGAAGCCTTGAGAACGTTGCTACCCTTTCTCACAAGACAGGTTACATAGCTCTCCAGAGCGAAGGCGGCCCACTTGCTTTCAGGAATATCTATCTGGAATAATGATTATTTGTGAATAGGGGAAAGGCAATCAAATATATTCAGGCATTTGTAGTTGTTGCCGTCGTTTTCTGCAGTTGCGAAAGGAACGACGGGTGGGACGGTGTCGGTGTCATTGCCGGAGCAGAGGCAACAACCGATGGTTGCGTCTATCTGGCGCATAACACAAATCTCGACGGCAAGCAGATGCTAAACATCTACAATGTGCCTGCAGGGGAAGACAGGTGCGCCAGCCTATGGTTCGAGTTCCCCGGTGAGGCGGCGTCCGACAGTTACATGAATGAATATGGCGTCTGCCTTGCTTCCGTAGGTCCGCGCCCCCGTGGGAGCCGTTCCGCCAAGGAAAAGATTTACTCCGTGCGGACAGCCGTAGCACGGGAGGCTCATTCAGCCGCGGAAGCTGTGGGGATAATAAGCAGGATGACTGATTCCCTATGTGTAAAGGATCCTGGAAGGACCTACCTTGTGGCAGATCAGCATGAAGGATGGATCTGCGAAGTGAAGAAAGGAGGACAGATTGATGCCAGGCGTGTGCCTGACGACGGGATAGTCTATGTCCCGGACAAATATACACCGGAAAGGGAAGGAAAGATCCATCGCAGGGACTTGTCCCTTATGTTCTCGATACCTCCTTTCAGGAGCGACAACACCGTCCTTACCCAGGTCTTTGCCCTTGACCGCAGGTTTTATCCAAAGAAGGGCTCAATAGTCTGGGTCGGGCATCCCGGGCAGTTTGCTGCCAACCAGACTCCCTGGACAGTGGGCACCGAAGCATCGGAGATATACCACCGTTTCGATTCGGCAGAAGAAGCTTACGAAAAGCATTTTAAAGATGTCGGAAAGTGGCAGGAACGCTATCCCGACCATTTCTGGTGGCACTACATCGATCCTTCGACCGATATGGACGTTGTCCCTCACGATTTTGTCGTTTATGTTCCGAAACAGCCCCAGGATGAATCAAAGAGGGATTTCTCGGCTATAGGGGATACTTTCAACGACCATTTCCACGTCCTTGACGATCCCGCCAGAGGCCTGTTGTACGCATTCTGGACCCAGGGATCACACGAAGCCTGCGAAGACGAACATATCGCATTCTCCAAGAGTTCGGACGGCGGCAAGACTTGGACTGATCCGGTCCTGCTGGCCGGTTCCCACGACAGGGCAAATCCGGTTCCCGTAGCCGGATGGCAGCAGCCCATGCTCTCAAGGAGTGGTAGGCTTTATTGTCTCTGGAACCAGGAAACGACAGTAAAGCAGCATCTTTGCGGTCTGATGTACGGGAGGTATTCAGACGATGCCGGTGAGACTTGGAGCGAACCGGAAGTGGTTCCATTCCCCGGGAGGATGGACTCAGATCCGGAAGATCCTTCCATTCCTCCGTCCTGGTGCAACTGGCAGCGTCCGCTCCGTCTCGGCGAAGGCGGTAAATATCTAGTGGGCTGCTCCCGCCATGGCAAGGCGCCCTACGACGAAAGCCCCGGCTGCAAGGTGGAATTCTGGCAATATGAGAACATCGACGATGACCCCGAGGTAAAAGACATAAAGATTTCCTTCTTCTCCACCGGCCGGCAGTCGTTTGACGCTACCAAGGTGGACACAGACATCGAATATGTCCCCAGGGAAGGTCCCGCAGTTGAGGAAGCCTCCATAGTCGGCCTTCCTGACCGACGTCTCTTTGCTCTGATGAGATCCTCACTCGGTCATCCGGTCTGGTCGCAGAGCAGCGATCACGGCCGCACTTGGTCAACGCCGAAAATACTACTGGACAAAGACGGAGGTACGGCTTTCAAGCATCCGAGGTCACCATGCCCCATTTATGACCTGAACGGGCCTGAAGCCCATAGCGGTAAGTATTTCGCCTTGATACACAACACTTTTGATTTCGATGGAATCACAGCCTACCAGATACGCGGTCCGCTGTACAAGATAGAAGGCACGTTCGTGCCGGACGCCGAGCAGCCGATATGGTTCTCTTCCCCTGAACTGTTCTCGCCCAGGGACATGGGAAATTCGTTCTATACGAGTTATACTTTTGCCGACGGGAAGGGAATCCTGTGGTTCAACGACTACAAATTCTATCTTTTTGGCCGGGTTATGACTCCTGACCATCCATAGGGTAGCGGACGCCCCACTCCTTACGCAGGGAATCCATCAGTTCCATCAGATACAATGTCTCCGAGTGCGGCATCTGCGGCGGCTCGATAAGGCCTTGCGACAAAGCATCGCGGCAGGCCTCGAATTCATATTCATAACCCGATATGCAGTCAGGAGCATAGATTTCCTCTTTAAGAATGCCTCCGATGGCGTAGATCCGGATTTGGCGGGGATTGTTCACATTGTCGATAACGATGGAACCTTCTGAACCCGCGACAACGGCAGTGTTGTAACCGGCGCAGCAGGCAGAACTCTGGATATTGGCCATAATTCCGCCTTCAAGCACCATGGTAATCGATTCTGTGAGGTCAACGTCCGTGTCCGAGAGGATACATTGTGACTGGATTTCCTTGATAGGATTCCCGCAGACCATCCTGACGAAGTTGAGAGGGTAAAGCCCCAGGTCCAGCAGGGCACCGCCACAGAGTTCCCGCTTCATCACACGTTCCTTGTGCTCGATGCTGTAGGAAAGGGTTGCACTGATCTGTCGGATACGACCGATCCTTCCATATGAAATGAGCCGGTTGATAATGTTCCTCATTGGCTGGTAGCGGGTCCACATGGCTTCGGCGACAAAGACCTTCCTTTCCTTTGCAAGATCCAGGACAGTTTTTGTCTGTGCTGCATTGGCCATGAAAGCCTTTTCCACCAGGCACGGCTTGCCCTTTCGGATTGCCTCCACGGTCACGTCGAAATGGTGGGAGTGGGGAGTTGCGACATAGACCAGGTCCATGTCAGGATCATCCAGAAGTTCCCCATAAGAACCATAAGCCCTTGGAATGCCGAATTCCGCAGCAAAGGCTTCCGCCTTTTCCCTGGTCCTCGAACCGACGGCAAGACAGTCGATGCCTGACACATATTCCAATGTCCTGCAGATCTTGCCGGCGATGTGCCCGGCACCTATGATACCGACTCTCATTTCTTATAACACTTTTTTGATATCATTATCTGATGATTCAGGAAATAGTTCTTTTATGTGGTCGTATAGAATGGAATAGGACTCTTCGGGAGTGCAGTTGCACTTGAGGGTGGTTCCTACTATCTTCCAAGGCCCGAACTCTTCTTCCGGGCGTTCGAACAGGGATTCCGGAGTGCAATAGGAGGCCGTCTGCCAACCTTTGTATTCCAGGTTTGGTCCCCTGTAAACCCTCTGGATGTCCCCGATTACGATCCTTGTGCCTTGCATGAGTCCAGCCAGGACAGAGTCTGCCTTGCTCTTTTTCACTCCTAACAGTTCCCTGACCTGTCTGGCCGTACAGGATCCTTCCTTTCCGATCATGCCGAGAACTTTCTTGCCTTCCCTGGATGGCTTGTACTTTTCTTGTGACAGCCTCCAGTTCCTGAGGTGGGCGTACCATTCCGGTGTTGCGAAAGATGCTTTTCCTCCACAGAGGAACTTCCCATAGACGATTTCCCCGCTTTGGACAACATCAACTTTCCAGTCCCAGGGCCCTAGCTGCTCGTCAGTAAGCCAGAATCCAGGAGGCGTCAGTTCTTCGATGGAATATCCCCTTACCGGATTCTCGAAGAACGGTATTATCCCGATGGCCTTGATTGCCTCGAGCATGCTCATGCTGTCAGTAACCTTGACCCCGTAGGGATTTCCACTATGACGGAAAATAGACATTTTTGTCAAGGTTTACGGAAGAGCATCGCGCCTGAAGTCAGGAAGTTTGCATTTCCAGAGCCGCGTCTGTCTTCTATCATATTGAATACCGCCATGTAGCGGTCATTCTTGTAAATCAGTTTGCTGGCAGGATCCTTACTTCCGTCTTCAAGCATTTCGAGTATATTGCATTCAAGGAGGGGTTCCGTCCTCGTCTCGTCTTGGTAGAAAACCGCCTTGGCTGAATCTTCGTAATAATGATACTCAGAACGAGGGATAAACAGGGTGTATCCTTCCAGGTCCACGGGTTCTCCAATGTCGTTGACCGACGAGATTTGTGGCTCGATTACTTTATTGGTGTTATCTTCAGGTCCTGAAATCTCCTCGACAGGCCGGTTCCGCTGGCTCCTTATTTCGAAATCCTTGGCCCTTATTCCTGGAATATAGGTGGACAGGATGGCGGCGGCAGCCAGGATGAGCGTCATCAACTGGAATTTCCTGGTTTTCTCCCTAGGGAGCATTGCAACGAATATGGTCACCAGAATGGCCAGGAGAAGAAGATAGAACCGTGGCTCTGTGATACCATATTCCCCTATACGGCGTAATGTCCCTATCCACAACAGGATCAGCGGAGGGATGGCGATTACCGGGAAAGCCTTGTAGAACCACTCGAAATGCCTCTTCCCTATCTGAAGGCGGAACAGGTAGCAAAGCAGGGCGATTGCGGAGAAAGTGAGTACCATGTAGGCGACACCTCCGACCGGCAGTTCCCAACGGAAGAGAATCCTTGCGATGTAGGCGTAAAGGATAACTGAATATATGACCAGAGCAGGGGACAGGATGTAGTCTATTGCAATCTGCAGGAGTTTATTATCCTTCGTTTCCACCGAAGGACGGCTGACTGACCAGCAGCATAGCAGGGGGATTACTACCAAGGCGATGAATGCGTTCGGATAGGTGAACCATTCGTCATTCAGGTTCAGGTCGAACAGGAGATTGACAGAACCAATTATGGCAGTAACGATACCCATGAGCAGAGCTCCTATGAGGAAACCCAGTGCCACCTTGATGGCCATGTTCAGGATATTCCTGCCAAAGGATTCGTTATCCAGGGGCTTTTCGCCGATTACCAGGAGAATCAGGGCGATAAGATATGCAACACCTGCATGCCATCCAGAATAATTGGTCCCCCAGAGCAGCAGGGGAATCCAAAGGAACCAGGACAGGATGTACAGGATCTTCATCAGGTCACTTTTCCTGCTGAACTTGTGAAGGGTGTAGAGCAGGACGTAGTGAGGGAAGAACCAGACCAATATGTCAGTCTTGTTCCATATGGCAAATAGCAGGAAATACGTAATTCCCAGAAGTGCCTCAAGGGGATATTCCTTCAGGCTTCCTGCCATACCGAGGCAAAGGTTCCTTATGCTGTTTGACAATCCGGACATGGCCCTATTCGGTAGTAAAGTTTGCTCTGATGAACGGAGTCTCTTCCTGTTCAGGGTTCTTGCCGTCTTTCCAAACAAGTTCACCTTCGTCATTCAGGCAGAAGGCCCCTGCCCCATCAGTATAAACGGTATTCTCCTTATAATCCTTGTCCCCTTGATGCTCGTACTGGCGGACTTTGTAGGTTGCGTCATCATAGGTCAGCCCTCCGTTTCCGTCCGTAACAGCGGTCATTTCCCAAATCTCATATTGGGCAAGCCCCTCTTCGCGCCAACCTATCTTTACTTTATACCCATTTTCTATTGGGGTAAAAACGGCTACTATCCTCTCAGCGGTTTTCTCCGCCCATTCTCCAGAGTATTTATCATGGGATTTGATGAAGTTCAGGCACAGCTGCTTTGTGTCGTCAAAATCGTCCAGCAGGTATCGTCCGCCTTCCTTCACGAGTTTTACCACGTGAGGGGTGTTGTCCTGAAGGATTATCATTGCTACAAGGCTGTCCCCTTTTTGCTCTACCGACTTGACCTTGAATTCTGGTTCTCCATCCTGCCCGGAAACGAAATAATAGAGGAACTCTTCATCTCCGATCATACCATCGTTTTCCGGTATTGAGTTGAGGGCACCGGAATAAGCATCAAAGTAACTATTAGTGAGATTATCTTCGGCGTCATCCCTCATTCCGTGGTCCGGAATGTATCTGCACATATCCAGGACTATAGCTTTGAGTTCCTTATCGCTGCGGCCGCTGCAGAATGTGACGGCGAACAGTGTGGCCGCGACAGCAACTGCAGACAGTATGATTCTTATATGTCTCATTTCTTATGTGATAATTCTATTATTCAGAAGCGAAAATAAACATTTATTCGCGAACTTCCATTACTAAATGCATTCTGGGTTGTGCAAGGTGTAATTCCAGTATTGGGACCTTGCACGCAATTATGCTTTGGAGTTATGTGTTGTGTTCAAGGTCTCCTGTATTTTGTTACATCTTGAACATTTTTCTTGTTCCGAAAGATGATAATAGCTACATTAGTCTCGGAAACCAAACTTTTTAAAATTATGAAAAAGCTTCTTGAAGTCTTTATTGATGAAGAAGGCAATCTGGACCTTCGATGTGAAAACGAGTCAATCATCGACCGTAATTTTTCTTTTGATAACCCTAAAAAAACAAAGTCTTTCTTTAGGAGGATTCTTGCCAGCATGATTGACAGGATGTGGGAAAAGAGGGTGACCGGTATTAGCAAGGTAATCAGGCTTTTGAGTATGGCTGAAATCTGCGCTTGTGCAGAGCCTTATGCCCAAGCAGAGGAATTCTGGTCAATGATGATGTTCAAATGTATTCCCTCCACCGAGAAATATGCTGATTCGCTGAAGATGAAATATGGGTATGACCCATCTGCCAAGCAGCGCCCTGTTTCATTTGGAGACTGCGGTCTTTTTGAATCAGGAATGATCACGAGAAAAGGAATGAACTAATGGGATTGATTCGGCCGGTCTCCAAGATACTTCCTGACGGTACTGTCAGCTCAGTTTTTCCTTTTCATTTAAGCTTCGAAGGTTTGGAGAAAGCGATTATTTGCAGGGATGATGGGGACTGCGACACATTGGTCAAATGTATCTTCGTGTGTTCCAAAAGGAAGAACGTGATTGTAATTATTTACGCCGTGGTCTCCAACCATGCCCATGTTGCAGTTTTGGCAAGGACTTTCACTGAAGCCAAAGCATTTGGAGAAGAGGTGAAACGGACGTATTCCCAGTTATTCAGAAAGAAGTATGGTGAATCCAAAGTATTGCGAGGAACAGATGCAAATGTCCAATCTATAGACACTGATTGGTACCTGAGAAATGTGTTGGCCTATATTCCCAGGAATGCCTATGACAATGGAGCCGAAAGTCTAATGGATTATAAATGGACCGGATTCCGTGCGTTTTTCAGGACTGTTCCGGATAATGGCCGGCTAAGACCCGTTGCAAAACTGACTCGAAGGGAGTGGAGAGATATAATGCATACTGGGGATAATCTGAGTAACGTCCCTTGGAAACTGAATTCTGATGATGAACTGGAGCCAGGGAGCGCATGTGACATACACTATCTGGAAAAGGCTTTTGGAAATGACGAGGCGTTTTTCTACAGATGTATAGGTTCTGTCAATGTGCCGGAAATGACCCTGAAACTTGTAGTATCTCCAAGAAAGATGAAAACGGATGAAGAGTTTTACAAGGAAATCGAAGATGTTTCGATGAGATGGTTCATGGCAGGGGTTAGCAGTCTGCCACTATCCAAGAAGGTTCGGTTAATACCATATATTTATCATACCATGAAAACAACGATACCCCAAATGGCACGATGTTTTGGTATTTCCAGGGATGATATCAGACGTCTTTTGTGCAAGGTGTAATTCCAGTATTGGGACCTTGCACGTTGAGAGTAGATGATGATTAGATTTGTGAGCAAGGTCCCCGGTTTGTTGTTACACCTTGTACAAAAAAAGCCAGGAAAAGGTCTAGTTTCCCTGGCAAAACAAATTCTTTCTTTCGTGAGCTACTTCTTTGGCAACTGGAGGATTACCTTGACCGGGAAATGGTCAGAGGGAGTACGGGCCTGGTAAGCCTGGAATGATATTTCCTTAGGGAAGTTGCCGTTCTCGTACTTCTGGGCCTCGGGAGTCATCGTGCGGTAAGTGTCGGTCAGGACGCCGTAGCGGATCACCCTTGTCTGCGGAGAGACGAAGACGTGGTCTATCCTGCTGTTGGTGAAACTGTTGGGATCGAATCCATTGGCAGTACCGTCCAAGGCGTAGCGGATTTCGCAGACCTCATAGCTGTCTTCAAGGATGCCGCTTTCGACGAAAACGTTATAGATTGGATTGGTCTGGTCCACGTTGAAGTCTCCGGTCAGGACAACAGGCTTACCCTTGCAAATCTCACGGATTTTACTGACCACGAGCTTTGCGCTTTCCATCCTGGCCTGTACTCCTATATGGTCCATATGCAGGCTGAAATAGTAGAAATCCTGTTTGGTTTCCTTGACTTTGAAATGTCCCCAGGTGCAGATACGGTTCATCGCAGCATCCCAACCTACGCTGGGCACCTCCGGAGTCTGTGACAGCCAGAAGTCACCATGGTCCAGAAGGTCGAACAGTTCAGTCTTGTAGAAGATTGCAGAATGCTCGCCTTTATGTCCACCGTCATCGCGTCCCAAACCAATATATTCATAACCCGGGAGAAGGGCCTTCATCTGCTCTAGCTGGTTGAACTTGCCCTCCTGGGTGCCGAATATTTCCAAATCGTGGAACAGGATCTGCTGGGTGATGATCGGGCACCTCTGTCCCCATCCATTTCCCCTGAGTGAGTCTCCGCGGTTCTCGTAGCGGATGTTGTAGGATCCAACCTGCATCGTGGTGACACGGCGTGACACGCCGCAACTGGAAACCATGACTGTGGCAAAGG
>JAGCWD010000007.1 GCA_017962025.1 Bacteroidales bacterium | reverse complement strand
CCCGGAGGGCCCCTCCCTCTTAACGTGCCGAGGGTAACAGTGGTTCAGGGGATAACGGTACCTACCGGAGAACAACTACTGTGACGCCGGTCGGAGTCTTTTTGTCGCCGCACCAGAGCCAGTAGGTGTCTCCTTCGATTTTGGCGACTTCAAACTTGCCTTTAACCGACTGGGTCGAGCTTCCGGACGACCATGTTACTGAGGCTTCCAGCTTCTGACCCACTGTTGAAGGGACGCTCGAACAGACGACGAAGAAATAGTTTTTCATGGCATCGTCGGAAGCCCTGAATTCCCGGGTTGTGGAGTTGTATCCGAGTTGCCATGTCAGAGGATCGTAGGTGTAGACCAGGCTCCCGCCGACCTTCAGTTGGATTCCGGATCCGGCTACGAAGGAACTGTCCGGCTCAAGAGTCCTGTCACAGGATGACAGGACGATCAGGATGGGGAGTATTAGCAGTATCAGCCTTTTCATTGGAACACAATCTCTTTAGAAAGGATATCCTTGGAGCCGTCGGAATGATAGACGGTAGCCTTCAGAGTGCCTGATTTGGAAGGGTGGTAATAGCCGCTGGCATCTGTCTGTACGGGTTTGCCGTCATAAGTCCATCCTACCTTCTCTCCAATGGCGTTGTACACCCGGAGAGGAAGTCCGGTGCCGGGGATGAATTTGCCCATGTTCCGGCTTGCGGAAAGATATTCTAGGAATATGTAAGGCCTCTTCCCATCTTGGGTTGCCTTGGTAAGGAAGTCAAGGACAGTGGTCTCGCCGGTTACTTCATTTCTCTTGAAGGATACGTTCACCGTATAGGCTTTGGTGGGGGAGAGATTCTCCAGGGTGAGGGAATACTTGCCAGTCTCGTAAGGAGAGACATTCAATGTAGTCTTGCTTCCCGAGGTCTCACCCCATGTAACTGAGGCTTCTCCTTCAAAGCCTTCGATATCTGACTGCCAGGTGATTATGGCTGCATCCTGATAGACTTCAGCTTTGAGGTCCTGGACATTCGGCACTATGTCGGAACTGTTGTAGACGGTGAATATTACATTTTCGCCATATCTTGTTATGCCGGCCAGGGCAAATGGTGACTCGGTCCCGTCATTGAACTTGAAGGCGGGCTTGGAATTGGCATTGAAGGAATTGATGGTCCTGTATGGGAAGAAGGCTTGCCTGACGTCTATGGCCCCGGCAGAGGTTTCGATCATATCGGCACATTCGTAGGAGGGATTGCAGTTAACCTCGTTGTTTTCCCAACGGTAGAGGGCATTGACATTCCTCCCGGCATCATCCGACCATCCGGCGAAGTTGCGGCTCATGTCCACATGGTAGATGGCAAGTCCGCTGCCGCCTATGTACATATCCCAGTCTTTGGCAGACCTGCATTCGAAAAGGAAGAATTCCGAGGAGTCATTCGGGTTCTCAAGGATGAGGTAACGTCCGTTCCTGTCGATAGGCTCGAGGTTTACAGTTCCCGGTTGCATTTTCTCCGGCCTTCCTATTCCGAGGAGTTCCCTGTCCAGGGCATTGTAAAAAGGAGGGGTACGGCCTATGTCATTGAAATTACCCCCGTCCATGAGTGCAGTGGTTGTCCACATGCTGTTGGAGAGTCCGCCGCTCCCTTCCTCGTCTGTGTCGTAATAGTCCTCCAGACCGATCACGTGACTATATTCATGGCAGAAGGTCCCGATGGAGCAAAGGCCCCACACAAGCTGTCCTGAACTGTTCTGGCTGTGGACGGTGAGTTCAGTGGAAAGTGCATAAGTCAGAATCTTCTTCCCGTCCAGATAGAGGTTAGGAACGTACCATTGATGAGGCCACATGCAGTCAGAGTCGGCTCCTTCAGCTTCGCTCTTGCCGGCAACTATGACGAACACATTATCCACGATCCCGTCATGGTCGTCATCGAATTGGGAGAAGTCCACATAGGGATCAGAGAGGGTGCATGCTTCCTTTACCAGTTCTTGTGGGAAGGAATCCTGCCCTGCCTTGTCGTCTTCATTCTTCCCGTAATAGGACATGTCCTTGGACAAGGTCACTATAGGACCGATAGTGAAGTTGAACTCGTATTCCCCTTTAAACTGATCATTGAAATAATCAAGGACACTTCTTGAATTCTCTTTTGTGATAAGGTCAATGAATTCCTGCCTCCTTGAGTCGCCGTTCATGAAACTCTTGTCCTGAAACTGTGCAAGGAGGACGATACAGTGTTTCCGGATCGGGGAAGAAGCCCTGGTGGCGAGCCTGTTGCGGGAATTTCCCCTTCGGTTTATCCTTTTTTCTGCACTTATGTTCCTTAATGCCTGCCATGGAATGGAACGGCAGCCCGAAAGCACCATGGAGGGGACTTCGCTGCCAACCTTGTAACCACTGCTCGTCCTGGACCCGTCTGGATTGAAATAGGCATACATGTAAAAGCCATCTTCTCCTTTGGTGACCGCATATCCGTCGGCAGTGGTCAGTACATGGGCGAACTCGTCGCCCTTCAGGGTTGCCAGAAAGGAAGTTCCGTCAGGCTGGTACATCAGGAAAGTACCCTTTCTCGGAGAAGAACCACTCACGATAAGGGCAACCAGGATTATCAGTATGGACAGGGACCTGCTTTTCATTTAATGAAAAAGCGGCCTCCTTTTGGGTGGCCGCCTGTACTAAACAGTAATTGAATTACTTCTTCGCTTCAGCTACTGATACTTTCCTGAACTCCTTCAGATCCTTCATGAGTTCGAGGGCAGCTTTACGGGCGCGGGCACCTGCAGCCTTATTTCCCTTCTCAACCTGAGCATCAGCGTTTACGACGAATGCATCCAGTTCTTCCTTGATCTGTGCAACAAGCTTTTTCATTTTTTTAAATATTAAGTGAATAGATAATTTATAAATGTTATCGTTTTTTTCCTTTGGACATCAATCCAATCGCTTTGCAATTTATGCAAAAAAAACAAATATTCAAATAAATGATCTAAAAAAATGCTTAATTTTCAATGCTTCAGGCCCGTTTTTCGGGATTTTTGTGCCGTGTGTTGAGGGTGTTCATCGCCCTGTCCGGACCGATGGTTGAGAAATCTTTTATCCCCGCTATCACCCTGTCCGAAATCTCGGTCATGGCTTCAAGTTCTTCGGTACTGAAATTCCCGATGACATAGTCTACCTGACTTCCTCTCGAGAAGTTGTTGCCGACTCCGATCCTGATCCGGGCCCAATCGTTGCTCCCCAGGCATGCCTCAATATCCTTCAGTCCGTTATGGCCGCCGTCACTTCCGCTCTTGCGCATCCTTACGGTACCGAAAGGCAGGTTGATGTCGTCGCACACTACAATGAGGTTCTCGAGGGGAAGCTTCAGCTTTCCCATCCAGTACCTGACGGCATTGCCACTGAGATTCATGTAGGTGGACGGCTTCAGGAGGTAGAACTTCCTGCCCTTGAACGACACTTCTGCCATGTCTCCATAGCGTTCGGTCTTGAAACAGACATTGGATGCCTGAGCCCAGGCATCCAATACCATAAAACCTGAATTATGTCTGGTTGAAGCGTACTCAGCGCCTATGTTTCCAAGTCCGGCGACAAGGTAGTTCATGCCAGGATTGTCTTCAGGATCCCGATAGCTCTTAGGCTTCAGCAGCGCCTTCAGCGCCTTCAGCATTCTCATCAGCTACCTGGGTCATGTTACGGGTAGACTTGACGGTGCAGATGATGGTGTCCTTAGGGGAAACCACGGTCACGTTGTCAAGCTTGATGTCACCAGCGACGATCCTCTTTTCGATATCGAGCTTCGTCACGTCGACGTTGAGAGTGTCGGGAAGATCCTTCATGAGGGCGCTCACACGGATAGCCCTGGAGACGAGGACGAACTTACCACCCTTCTGGACTCCCACAGGGTGGCCGCTGACCACGACGGGAACCTTGATGGCAAGAGGCTTGTCTTCGGAGACAGCGAGGAAGTCAACATGGAGGCAGTTGTCCTTTACAGGATGGAACTGGAGCTCATGAACGACTGCCATGTAGGTCTGGCCGTTGTCAAGCTTGATGTCGATGATGTAAGATGCGGGAGTGTTGGTGATGCCCTGGAGATCCCTGTCAGAAACTGTGAAGAGAACGTTCTCCATTCCCTGTCCGTAGAGGTTGCAAGGGACAAGACCCTGCTTGCGGATGGCTTTGATCACGGCCTTGTTTCCGACCTCGCGGACCTTGCCGTTAATTTCAAAATGCTTCATTGTTGTTTATAAAAAATGTGTTACTCAACCCCGGGCTGGCCGGGGCCCCATTGCACCAAAAACGCCTGGGCGCTTTTAATTGGCTGGCAAAGATATGAATAATAAAATTAATTGACAAGACCGACAGCCTTGTTCCATTCTTCCTGCTTGAAATAGGAGTTCAGAAGGGAGGTCCCGTCGCATGGCAGATACATGCTGTAGCCTGAGTATGTCTCGATGTCGAAATCCCCAAGGAAGGACGGGGTAGCATTCTTGTAAACGATAGTCCTGTCTATGGCATTCCTCAATTCAGCAAGATCCTCTTCGGAAACCCCGCATTTGACGAAGGTATCCTCGAGGTCGTAGAAATAGTGCCGGTTCAACCTGAAGTAGCCCTGGATATTGTCAGTGGGTGCGTGGCTGATGGCATAGGAATACTTTTCCACGAGCCTCTTGCAGACTGAAGTGAGCCCTTCGAGTTCATCGGTCTTGATGAGGGTTACAGTAGCAGAACGGTGCTCACCGCTTTGTTTGTCGTATCTGCTGAATGAATCCTGGAAAAGGCCTTTGAGGTCTGGAGAAGGTCCATTGAGCAGGAAAGTGGTCAGTTTGGTGTAGTCATACATGCCGGCGGCAAGGACTTCTGCCGGCGACACGCCCAGATAGTCGGCCTTGTCCCTGAGCCCGTAGATCAATTCGATTCCACCTCCGAAACACATGTCGAACAGAAGGTAGTCCAGATGGAAAGGTATTCCTGATACGAACTCCGGGACTGTCATTTCAACGTCGCCGGAGGACATCTTGTCCTGTCCGAGGCTTCTTACCATACCTGCGAAAGGATCGTCTGTTTCCATATTCCCAGCAGGAATATTACTATCAGATAGTCTTTTTGAAAACTTTGCACCGCTTGAATTACGGTGATACCTTTCAAAATCTGTTGGATTGTTGTAGTAGCCTGCCGGCAGCCATCCTGAACCGTGGGATGAGAAAACCATCCCGTAGCCCTTGGCAGGGAAGTTCACCTTGACGTATGACAGGACGTCCCGCATGGTTTCTCCTGAAGATGCTACCACGGAAGTTGGGTAAGTCTTGAGGGTATCAGAGACTATCTTGCCTTCTGCATTCTTGTAAATTCTCCTGAGATAGGATGGTACATCCTTGTAGTTGGCATTTTTGGCGAGCTTGGAGAAAATGAGGATAACGTCCTCGTTCCTTCCGCCGGAAGGGAGGTAACCTTTCTCCAGATCATCTTCCATGTTATCGGCCAGATAACTGTAGAGGGAATTGAAGCCGCATTCGTAGAAAAGCAATACCCTGCGGGTTTCAATGTGTCCGATCCTGTTGCCCGGGTAATTATAGGAAACGCCTTCCTGCTCCTTGATGCCGAAGTTTTCGTCCTTCTCAACGCACGAGAAACAGAGTACAGCTCCTGCGAAAAAAGCTGTTGCCCTGAGTATTCTCCCAATCTTTCTGACGATGTTCATAGTAAGTCGTTGTCTTTCTGGTATGTCTTACAAATTTAAGAATAATTCCTGAATAATGACTATCTTTACATCATGAAGACCGTCATTGACGAATTCGCCGACATAAAGGTAATGCGTTTCGAAGTGCCTGGATGGGAAGGGCTTACCCTTTGCCAGAAGGAATATGCCTACCATCTTTCCGAAGCGGCTAAAGCCGGCCGCGACATTACCTGGGACCAGTATTGCAAATGGAATTTGCCTGTAAGACATGCTGTTGAAACCATTTTGGAGAATTATCGAGGGAATAGGGATTGTCCTGAGTTTCAGGACTTTGTAATCTATGCAAAACGCCTGTTCTTCTCCGGAGGATTCCATCATCACTATGCAGAAACCAAATTCTTCCCTGATTGCAGTAAAGACTATTTCCGCTCCCTGATGACTTCCTCAGGATGCCCTGACGAGCAATTGCTCGAGGTATTATATTCCCCGGAAATCTGCCCCGTGAGGCGTTCTGTCTCTTCCGAAGGTGATATCGTCGCCCTTTCATCGGTCAATTTCTATGAAGGTGTGACGCGGGAGGAGGTTGAGGCTTACTATGCTGGAATAGAGCGTCATGATGATCCGAACCCTGTCTCTTACGGCTTGAATTCAAAGGTTGTGAAAGAAGATGGCATTGTTAAGGAGAAGGTATGGAGATCAGGAGGTCTTTACGGCCTTGCGATTGACAGGATTTGCTCCGAGCTCTCCCAGGCAGCAGAATGTGCTGAGAACGAGAGGCAGAAGAAGGCGTTGGAGATCTTGATAGAGTATTACAGGACCGGGAATCTCAGACTCTGGGACGAGTTCAACATCCTCTGGCTACAGGATACATCGGGAACTGTCGATTTCATCAACGGTTTCATAGAGGATTATGATGACCCCCTAGGCCGTAAGGCTACCTGGGAAGGCTATGTGAATATCAAGGACTATGAAGCTTCTGCCAGGACTGAAACCTTGAGCGCAAATGCCCAGTGGTTCGAGGACCATTCTCCAGTAGATCCCCGTTTCAGGAAACCTGAAGTGAAAGGAGTCTCTGCAAAGGTAATAGACGCAGTAACCCTTGGAGGGGCATCTTATCCGACTACTCCAATTGGGATAAACCTGCCCAATGCCGACTGGATCAGAAAGGAACACGGCTCAAAGTCGGTGACTATCTCGAATGTCACTCATGCCTATGACAAGGCTGCCCTCGAGGCTCCTAGGAGCGCTCTGGAAGAATTCGCTTTCGACCAGGAAGAAATCGATTCCTACAGGAAGTACGGAGACTATGCTTCAGAGATTCACACCGACCTTCACGAATGTCTCGGCCATGGTTCAGGACAGTTGCTCCCTGGAGTATCAGCTACTGCGCTGGGGGAATACCAGAGCACCCTCGAAGAAGCCAGGGCAGACTTGTTCGCATTGTATTACATTGCAGATCCCAAACTCGTCGAATTGGGGATAATGCCTGACGACCAGGCCTGGAAGCCCTCGTATTCCTCGTACATACGCAATGGGATATTCGTCCAGTTCTCACGGCTGGAACTTGGCCGGAAAAACACCGAGTCCCACATGCAGAACCGGAAACTGATAGCCGAATGGTGCTATGAAAAGGGCCGTGACGGGAATGTGATCGAGAGGAAGACAAGAGATGGCAAGACCTATTTCAAGGTGAATGATTATGCTGCCCTGAGAGGGCTGTTTGCCAGTCTTCTCGCTGAAATACAAAGGATCAAGTCGGAAGGGGACTATGAGGCAGGAAAGATCCTTGTTGAGAACTATGCTGTTGAAATAGACCCAGAACTACACAGGGAGGCTCGTGAAAGGTATATCTCTCTCGGGCTCAAGCCTTATGGAGGCTTTGTCAACCCTGAAATCGTTCCAATCATCAGGGATGGATTGGTGGTGGACTATGAGCTAGTCCCTGTCGATGATTATCTAACCCAGCAACTTGAATACGGAAAGAAATACAAAACATTATAATGGACCTTACACACAAGATACTCTCGGATTATTCCTACTATCTGAGAATTGAACGGGCTATGTCCCATAACACTGTGGAGGCATATTCCTCCGATCTGGAATCCCTTTTCTCGTACTTGGGAGTCGAGCCTGCCCAGGTGACTACCCAGGACGTCCTTGACTATCTTGCCATCAACAATAAGATTTCAAAACGCTCCCAATCCAGGCAACTGAGCGCTTTCAGGTCATTCTTCGACTGGTTGGTTATGGAAGGGGACCGGAGGGATAATCCTTGCGATCCTATCGACACCCCAAAGATCGGCCGGTATCTTCCTGAGGTTCTCTCTGTTGAGGAAGTCGGGGCGATAATGGATTCAGTCGATCTCTCCAGGTGGACTGGAGTACGTGACAGGGCTATCCTGGAGGTATTATATGGTTGCGGTCTCAGGGTATCGGAAGCAGTTGGACTGAAGATTTCGCATGTCTATCTCGACGATGGGTTCTTACGAGTCGTAGGAAAGGGAAACAAGGAGAGGATAGTTCCGATGGGGGAGATGGCGGTTGATGCTGTCAGAAAATATATTCAAGCAAGGCCGGAACCGGAATCTCCTCAATTCGATGACATCATGTTCCTTAACCGCTTCGGACGTCCCCTGAGCAGGGTCTCCATGTTCAAGATGGTTAAGAAACAAGCCATGGCGGCAGGGGTTTCCAAGGAAATATCTCCCCATACCTTCCGTCACAGTTTCGCCACTCATCTTATAGAAAATGGGGCAGACCTAAGGGTTGTGCAGGAAATGCTCGGACACGAGAGCATCCTGACCACTGAGATCTACACCCACATCGACAGTTCAACCTGGCAGCGCTCCATCCTGGAGCACCATCCCCGGAACTAAGCCATGCTGTTCCTTGTGGTCTCTTCGGCCATAATCCTGTTGTAGCAGTCCCGACAGAGTGGTTCATAGGCGTCCTTTTCGCCAAGGACTACCAGTTCCATGCTATTTGAAAGCCTGTGTGAGTGATTGGCCAGGTTACCGCATTTGACACAGATAGCATGGACCTTGCGTACTTCCTCTGCAACTGCCATCAGGAAGGGCATCGGACCGAAGGGCTTCCCGAGATAGTCAGTGTCGAGCCCTGCTATTATGACCCTCTTGCCGCGATCTGCAAGCTCTTGCGCTACTTCCACAAGGGACATGTCGTAAAACTGGGCTTCATCGATTCCGACGACCTGGACGTCATCAGCGACATTAAGCATTTCCTTCGGATCCTTCACTGCATGGCAGGGAATCTTGTGGAAGTCGTGTGAGACCACGTCGTCTTCGGAGTACCGGGTGTCGATTGTCGGCTTGAAGATTTCAATCTTCAGGTTCGCGAATTTAGCCCTCCTGATTCTCCGGATAAGTTCCTCGGTTTTCCCCGAGAACATCGAGCCGCAGATGACCTCGATCTCGCCAGCTTTTTTTATGTTTTCTGAAAACATTTCGTTAGATTTGTTGAAATTTGACCAGTATCACAAATATAGCATTTTTATGGGAAACATCGACGAGAAAACCATTTCTCTCCTTCTAGAGAAAATAGATACCATCAAATCCGAGCTATCTGCCCTTAAGGACGAGGTCAAGGCATTGTTTGCCGCAGAGGAAATCACTCCTGTCGAAGAACTTGCCGACACTCCGGCCCCTGAGCTTGTCGCAGGGCAGGAACCTGTTGCAGAGCCGGAACCAGTCGAAGGACTTGTTGAAGTACTTGCCGAAGAACCGGTCCCTGAGCCTGTCGAAGAACCGGTCCACGAGTCTGCCGAAGAAACGGAATCCGTTGAAGCGCCGATCGACGAGGCCCCTCTCGACATCACCATCTCTGACATCGAGATGCCTGTCCCCCCTGTTATAGAGCCCGTTGATGAACCTTCCGGCGATGAGCTTCCTGCTGAAGAAGAGACCATCGCTGCTGACATAATCGATGACATTCCCGACGTTACTCCTGTCCCTGAGCCTGTCGGAGGGCTTGCCGAAGAACAGGTAGAAGTGCCTGAGGTTAGGAAAGCCATCCTTGATACCGCCAAGGCGGATACCGCTGTCATGGATGTGATGGCTGAGAAGCAGGCTTGGAGGACAGACAGGCCCGGAATGCCTGTCAAGAACATAATCAGCGGCATTTCACTCAATGACAGGGTCTTGCTGATAAATGTGCTTTTCCGTGAGGATCCGATGCTTTTCCAGGACACTATAGCCAAGTTAAATGCCATGGGCACCCTGAATCAGGCGCTCGATTACATCTCCGGGAACTTCCCAGAGTGGGATATGAATTCCGAGCCGGTTTACAGACTTATGATGGCCGTCCGCCGGAAGCTGAATTAATAATGGCATGCCTGGAATCCTGTACATAGTACCAACCCCGGTCGGGAACTTGGATGACATGACTTTCAGGGCTGTCCAGGTCCTGAAGGAAGCCGATCTCATCCTGGCGGAGGACACCAGGACAAGCAGTGTGCTTTTGCACAGATATGATATTCATGGCAAGCTTCAGTCCCACCATAAGTTCAACGAGCATCAGACAGCAGAGCTTATCAAGGACAGGATCCTTGTGGGTCTGAATGTGGCCCTCATAAGCGATGCCGGGACCCCGGGGATTTCAGACCCTGGTTTCCTTCTTGTGCGAACCTGTGCTGAAGAAGGGATCGAGGTTCAGACTCTCCCAGGGGCAACAGCCTGTATCCCGGCGATAGTCTCTTCTGGCCTTCCTTGCGACAGGTTTTGTTTCGAAGGTTTCCTTCCGGTCAAGAAGGGACGACAGACTATGCTGAAGGAACTGTCCACAGAGACCAGGACGATGGTTTTCTATGAATCTCCTTATCGTTTGGTCAAGACCTTGGAACAGTTCGGTGAGTATTTTGGTAAAGACCGTCGTTGCTCCGTAGCAAGGGAGATTTCCAAGGTTCATGAAGAACACAGGCGGGGGACCTTGGAGGAGGTTGCCGCCTGGTTCAAGGACCATGAACCCCGTGGTGAAATCGTAATCGTCGTGGCCGGTGCCCCAACTGATAAGAAGAAACACAAAGACACTGAAGAAGAATAGGATAGATAACCTTAACTAAACTGAACATGAAAACTTTCTGGAAGGACGGCAAGCCGTCCGCATCATTCGTCGTCGGGGCTGTCGCCCTGCTATTCCTTATCATCGGCTATCAGTCCGCGCTATTTATCCGGAAGGCTTCTGTCGCCCGGATCGTTGCCAATCATGACCATCCGGACACGGTGTATGTTTATGATGATTCAGATAATTCGGAACAAAGTGACAGGGGGAGTCTGAAGGGAACGCCCCTCAGTCCCCCTAGGGGGCGCAGGGGGGGAGAAGAAAGAAGTCGGGAGACCGTTCCGTCGGCTAAAACTTATAAGAAAGGGCGCTCGAATGAACTGAGGTATCGTCAGGCCGCAGATGAAATACGGCGGGCGAACACTCCCAGGCGATATGAGAAATTCCGTTTCGATCCCAACACGGCGGGCATCGACGACCTCATGCGTCTTGGGTTCAGCCAGAAGCAGGCGCAATCCATAGACAATTATCGCAAGAAGGGTGGCAGATTCCGCCGCAAGGCAGATTTCGCGAAGTCGTTCGTCGTTGCAGACTCCGTGTTCAGGAGGCTTGAGGAATATATTGACATCCCTAAGATCGATATCAACAAGGCTGATTCTGCTGTCTTCGAGACCCTCCCTGGGATTGGTAAGTACTTCGCCTCGAAGATGGTAAGCTATAGGGAAGAGTTGGGAGGATATTCCTATCCTGAGCAGTTGATGGACATCAGGCATTTCGACAAGGAGAAGTTCGATGGACTGAAGGACCTGATAACAGTCGGCAGTTCAGTACATTATCCACTTTGGACCCTAACTGAGGAAGAGCTTGCCAGACATCCTTACATCGGCAAAGCGGCTGCCCACGGAATCATCCTTTTCAGGAATAACAGCCCGGTATCCGACTGGACCGTTGAGAACCTCGTCCGGAACGGAATCCTCGAAAATGAAAAAGGGGAGAAACTGGCCCGCTGCCGGATTTCTCCCCCTCGAAATTAATATGATCCGTACTAGTCCTTAATGTTCTTCAGGGCCTCACGGATCTTGGCTTCGATCTCTTCGCAGAGTTCGGGATTGTCGCGAAGGAGCTGCTTGGTGGCCTCGCGGCCCTGGGCGAGTTTCTGGTCATTGTAGCTGAACCAGGAACCGCTCTTGCCGATGACTCCGTACTCCACTCCGAGATCAACGATCTCGCCGACCTTGGAGATTCCTTCCCCGAATACGATGTCAAACTCAGCTTTCTTGAAAGGCGGGGCCATCTTGTTCTTAACGACCTTGACCCTTGTCCTGTTGCCGAGGGCTTCCTCGCCATCCTTGAGTTGGGTTGTCCTGCGGACGTCGATCCTGACTGAAGCGTAGAACTTAAGGGCGTTTCCTCCGGTAGTGGTCTCGGGGTTGCCGAACATGATGCCGATCTTCTCCCGAAGCTGGTTGATGAAGATGCAGCAGGTGTTGGTCTTTGAAATGTTGGCAGTCAGCTTCCTGAGAGCCTGGCTCATGAGCCTGGCCTGGAGACCGACCTTGTTGTCTCCCATTTCACCTTCGATCTCAGCCTTAGGAGTAAGAGCTGCGACTGAGTCGATTACCACGATATCCACAGCTCCTGACCGGATAAGGTTGTCGGCAATCTCCAGTGCCTGTTCGCCATTGTCCGGTTGTGAGATCAAAAGTGTTTCCAGATTCACGCCAAGGGCCTTGGCATAAGTCCTGTCAAATGCGTGCTCGGCATCGATCATCGCTGCGATGCCTCCGGTCTTCTGGGCCTCGGCGATTGCATGGATCGCCAGGGTGGTCTTTCCGCTGGACTCCGGTCCGTAGATCTCTACGATCCTTCCCCTTGGATAACCTCCGATCCCGAGAGCATGGTCAAGCGCTACGGAACCGCTCGGAATGACCTGTACGTCCCATTGTGGCTGTTCTCCCAGCTTCATGATCGTCCCTTTCCCATAATCTTTCTCAATCTTGTCGATCGTGGCCTGCAGCGCCTTCAATTTGGCGGCGTTGATGTCTGCGGCCTTTGCTTCTACCTCTTTTGCCATAATGTTGTAATGTTAGTCTAACAAAGATATTAAATTAACCTTAAAACTGACATTATTTTTCATTAAATTTGTAATCATTATTGATCACTTTGGAGATGCGTGAAACACTGCTTGGAAAGACTCCCGGAGAATTAAGGGAAGCGGCCCTGAAGGTAGGCCTGCCTGCCTATGCAGGCAAGCAGCTTGCGGAGTGGATGTATGGTAGGAAAGTCGGGGATATAGACCTCATGACAAATATCTCTAAAGCAGGTCGTGAGAAGTTGAAAGATGAGTTCGATCTAGGCCTGGTGCTGCCTTCCGCCTGCCAGGAGTCTGTTGACGGGACCAGGAAATATCTGTTCCCCTTGGATGAGGACAACGCAGTCGAAGCAGTAATGATTCCCGATGATGACAGGAAGACCTTGTGTGTCTCTTCCCAGGCAGGTTGCAAGATGGGATGCAAGTTCTGTATGACCGGTCGCCAGGGTTTTCACGGACAACTCAGCCCAGCGATGATCCTTTCGCAGTTCCTTGCCATTGAAGAAGCCCATGAGTTGACCAATGCTGTATTCATGGGGATGGGAGAGCCTCTTGATAATCTGGATAATGTACTTAGGGCAATCGAGGTCCTTACTTCCGATTGGGGGTTCGGATGGAGTCCCAAGAGGATAACCCTGTCCACGATCGGAGTCCTGCCGAATCTCAGGAAATTCCTGGATTCTACCCGATGCCATCTGGCGGTGAGTCTCCACAGTCCTTTCCCTGAAGAAAGGGCAGAGTTGATGCCTGTACAGAAGGCATGGCCGGTCAATGATGTGATAGAACTACTTCATGAATATGATTTCACGGGCCAGCGGAGGGTGAGTTTCGAGTACACGATGTTCTACGGAATCAATGATGACAAGAGACATGCTGATGCATTGGTACGCCTGCTAAAGGGACTTGAATGCAGGGTAAACCTTATCCGTTTCCACAGGATTCCGGATGCTCCCTTCGAACCGTCGCCCCAGATAGTGATGGAAAAGTTCAGGGACAGGCTCTCGAATCAAGGAATTACTTGTACGATAAGGGCTTCCAGAGGAGAAGACATCATGGCGGCATGCGGAATGCTTGCCGGAGAACACAGGAAAAGACAATGATGAAGACATTGAAATATCTGCTTTTCACAGTGGCCGGTTTATTCTCGGCCGCCGGGTTGGCAGTTGCACAGACCAATCATGCACTTCTGGACGAAATCAATGAAGCCAAGGATTTGAGGGCGTCAGTCATCCGTCATAAGATGGACTCTGTCAGAACCAGGAATCATCGGCCTACGGTTGCCCTTGTCCTGTCTGGAGGAGGTGCCAAGGGTGCGGCCCATGTCGGTGTCATCAGATATCTTGAGTCAATCGGTATGCCGGTGGACATGGTGATGGGTACCAGTATGGGAGGACTTGTCGGTGGTATTTATGCCCTTGGATATGATGCCGAGCATCTGGATTCCCTCCTCAGGAACATAGATTGGGACCTCGCCTTATCAGACAGGGTGCCAAGGGATTACCTTTCGTATTCGACTATCAAATACAAGGAAAAATATGTCCTCTCCTTCCCATTCTTCTATGACAGGAATGATTTCAAGCAGCAGAAGGAGGATGAGCTCCAGTATCCTCACCGTTCCGAAGATATACATTTTGGAGCCGAAGGAGGAGATGCTTCAAGCCTTGTCCGGGACAACCTGATGGGCAGCCTTCCTTCCGGGATGGTCTATGGCCAGAATGTCGGGAACATATTCAGTGCCATGTCAGTAGGTTACCAGGATGAGATCGACTTCTACAAGGATCTGCCGATTCCGTTCCTCTGTGTTGCTACTGACCTTGTGACCGGAACCGCCAAGATCTGGACAAAAGGGAAGTTGAACACCGCGTTGAGGTCGACGATGTCGATCCCCGGCCTTTTCACTCCGGTTAAAGTTGATGGAATGGTCCTGGTTGACGGAGGAATGCGCAACAACTATCCAACCGACCTGGCAAAGAAATGCGGAGCAGACATAGTGATCGGTGTCAACCTGTCTAGCGGTTATAAGGACTATTCGGAGATAAACAACATCGGGGACATAATCGGTACCAGCATCGACATGATGGGACGCCCCTCGTTTGAAAATAACCAGAACATACCCGATGTCAGTATCAAGCCTGATCTCCACGAGTTCACAATGTTGAGCTTCGACACAAAGAGTATCGACACTATTATTGGAAGGGGGTATGAGGCTGCTCTAGAGGTAGCACCCCAGTTGGACTCCCTCAAGAGATTGATCGGCAACAGCGTAGTTCTCAGGCAGAACGAACCCGCCTTTGACATCAGGACCGGCAAGGTACTCGTTTCAGGTGTTGAAATTACTGGTGTGAGCGATAAGGAAAGCGCTTACCTCCAGAACAAAATCAAGGTCAATGCGGGAACGATGATGGGCAGCAACGATATTGAAGATGCTGTTGCGACGATCTTTGCCACAAACGCCTTCGACTATGTCAACTACGAGCTTTTGGGAGACGAGGAGCCTTACCGGCTTCGCTTCAATTGCAAGAAGGGCCCGATCAGCAAGGTAGGCATTGGTGCCCGTTTCGATACAGAGGAGGTTGTGGCTGTCCTTGTGAACATAGGCTGGGGAGTGCAGAAGATTCAGGGAGCATCCCTGGATTTCACAGGGAAGGTGGGTGTCAATCCATTCGCCGGCCTGATTTATTCCTACGTGGCTCCAAGAGGTATGACAGTCAATGCCGCAGCAAGCTATCGCTACACGGACAGGAACACCTTCAGCACCGGAGACAACAATTTTGGAATCAACTTCACCAACATCCGTCAGGAGGTCTATCTTTCCAACATAAAGTGGTCCAAGTTCTTCGTGAAACTCGGAGTCAGAAACGACTATTTCGACATAGGCTCCGTGATGGCAGAGCAGGCTGGATACAAGTCCCTTGACAAGATGCGTAACAACTATCTGTCCCTGTTCGCCAACGGGCGGAATGAATCCCTTGATAACGGGTATATTCCGACCAGTGGACATTCCATAGGTCTTTCATATTCGTGGCTTTTCGGTGGTTTTCCGACAAGGTTCAATGATTTGCATATACTCCAGTTTGATGCAAAGAGGGTCTTCGGGGGAGAGGATGTCGCCTTCATTCCGGGTATAAATGTCCGAACCTTGCTTGGCAAAGAGGCTCCGATTCCATTTACCAACACCATGGGAGGGAGTCTGGCCGGAAGGTATCTGGAACAGCAGATTCCTTTTTTCGGAATCAATAATGCAGCGGCTATGTCCAACATCCTTGGGATAGCCAGAGCTGATTTGAGGTTTAAGCTAAGCAGCAACAACTATCTTACTGCAATCTACAACTATGCCCTGACCACAGACCAGTTCAATGGCTTTTTGGAATGGAAAGACAAGGTCCAGGACTACCACGGTTTCGGACTCCAATACACTTACAATTCAATAGTCGGCCCCCTCTCCTTCAATGTCCATTGGTCTGACTATACAGATAAAGTCGGGGCATACGTCAGCCTTGGATTTGATTTCTAGGCATGGAAGAATATTCAAAAGTCCTTGACCGCCTGCAGGCTCAGTGCTCCAAGAGGGAGTACTGCTCTTCGGATATCCTTCGAAAGGGGCTGACCGCTTTCGATGGAGACAGGGAGCAGGCAACCAAGCTCCTGGACTCTCTCATCCAGGACAGGTTTGTGGATGACTTGCGCTACGCCACCGCTTTTGCAAGGGAAAAATCCCGTTTGACGGGTTGGGGTCCTGCGAAGATAAAGTACATGCTGGTGGGGAAAGGTATTCCCAGGTCCGTCGTGGATGAGGCCTTAAAAGAGGTTGACCCCGATGAGGCACAAAGGAGGATGAGATCCGTTCTTGAGGCCAAGTACAAGACCCTTGCCGGTGATCCGCAAGAAAAGTTCAAGCTTCTGAAGTTCGGTCTCACCAGGGGGTATGAATATGAAGCCATCGCTCCTGTGGTTGATGATATTTTGAAGAAGAATAGCTAAATTTGAAGTCTTATTATTCAAGTTGGAAATGAAAGCAATCGTAAAGACAGATTTCAACCTTCCCGGTCAGGTGGGAAAGTATGTTGGCAAAGTTCGCGACGTCTATGACATCGAAGGAAAGTACCTGGTTATGGTGGTGTCAGACAGGATCTCAGCATTCGATGTGGTCCTCCCTGAAGGGATTCCTTACAAGGGTCAGGTCCTCAACAGGATAGCCGCCAAGTTCCTGGATGCCACTTCCGACATCCTGCCTAACTGGAAGATAGCCGTCCCGGATCCGGCTGTCACCATCGGGCACAAGTGCGAGCCATTCAAGGTTGAAATGGTCATCAGAGGATATCTTGCAGGCCATGCCTGGAGGGAATACAAGGCGGGGAAGCGCACTCTTTGCGGAGTCCCTCTGCCGGAAGGAATGGTTGAAAACCAGAAGTTCCCTGAGCCTATCATAACCCCTACTTCAAAGGCGAGGGAAGGACATGACGAGGACATTTCTAAGGAAGAGATAATTGCTAGTGGCCTTGTAGGAAGGGAAGACTACGAGAAGCTTGAGGAATACACCAGGGCCATTTTCCAGCGCGGAACTGAAATTGCTGCCAAACAGGGACTTATCCTTGTGGACACCAAGTATGAATTTGGAAAGAAGGACGGGGTGATCTACCTGATGGACGAGGTACACACCCCAGACTCCTCGAGGTATTTCTATGCTGAAGGTTATGAGGATCGTCTGGCAAAGGGGGAGAGACAGAGGCAACTGTCAAAGGAATTTGTCCGAGAATGGCTCATGGCCAACGGCTTCCAGGGTCAGGAGGGCCAGAAGGTTCCTGATATGACTCCCGAAGTCGTCTCCGGAATCACTGAGCGCTATATAGAGCTTTATGAGCATATTACCGGAGACCGGTTCGACCGTAGCGAGTATTCGGAGTCCTCGATTGAGAAGAACATTCTGGATTTCCTTCGATCTATATAATCCTGTATGCCGAAAGAAAGGAAACATTCCATAGGATGGTGGTGGAGACTGCTGTTGATCAAGATTCCGGCAGCCTTCATTGTCTTGTCTGTCCTCTGGGTGCTTTTGCTTAAATGGTGTCCCGTCCTCTTTACGCCCCTTATGATCCAGCGTTCAATAGAGTTCAGAATGGATGAGTCTTTCAGTACACACTTCAAGTGGGTGCCTTATGAGAAGATAAGCCCTGAAATGGCGAGGGCTGTGATTGCTTCTGAGGACAATCTGTTTGAAAAGCATGACGGTTTCGACAGGAAGGCGATCGAGCAGGCCAGGGAGGAAGTCCGTACAGGTAAACGCAAGCAAATGCGCGGAGCCAGTACCATCTCCCAACAGACGGCCAAGAACGTTTTCCTGTTTCCTACGAGATCATATCTCCGTAAAGGTTTGGAAGCTTATTTCACCGTCCTCATCGAAAAGATTTGGGGAAAGGAGAGAATCCTGGAGGTTTACCTTAATGTTATCGAGACAGGGAAAGGCCTATATGGGGTTGAAGCCGCCGCAGAAGAGTGTTTCAACACTACTGCGGCCAAACTGACCCGAAGGCAGTGTTGCCTGATAGCGGCCTGTCTTCCAAATCCGCTGAAAAGGAATGCGGCGAAGCCATCATCATATGTAAGTTCCCGTGCAGGACAGATTTCGGCGCTGGAGCCGAAACTTGCTTATCCATCTTGGATATACCACAATAAAGACAACGGAGGAAAGTAATTAATGAAAATACTTGTGACAGGGGCTGCCGGATTCATCGGTTCAAATCTTCTCGGGCGTTTGGCTTCCAGAGGAGACGAGGTGGTTGGTCTTGACAATATAAACGACTACTACGATGTCCGTCTAAAGTTTGGAAGGCTGACTCAGAATGGCTTCGATGGCCCATTTGAGGATAGGGGATCTTCATCCAGTACAGTATGGCCATCATGCCGTTTCCTCAAGGGAGACATCTGCGACAAGCCATTTATCGACAAGCTATTCAAGGAAGAAAGCTTCGATGTGGTTGTCAACTTGGCTGCTCAGGCCGGGGTAAGATATTCAATTACAAATCCTTACGCCTATCTTAAAAGCAACCTGGAAGGCTTTTTGAATATTCTGGAGGCTTGCCGGGACAACAATGTAAATCATTTGGTGTTCGCTTCCTCCAGCTCCGTTTACGGCCTTAATTCCAAGGTCCCGTTCAGTGAGGATGACATGGCTGACAGTCCTGTCAGCCTGTACGGTGCAACCAAGAAGTCCAATGAACTGATGGCACATTCCTATGCAAAGCTTTATGGAATCCCTTCAACCGGTCTTCGTTTCTTTACGGTTTACGGTCCTTGGGGGAGACCGGATATGAGTCCTATGTTGTTTGCGACAGCGATCTCCAAGAGTGAGCCGATAAAGGTTTTCAATGGAGGAGACATGATCAGGGACTTCACCTACGTTGATGACATTGTCGAAGGTACCACCAGTGTTATCGACAACCCTCCGGTCCCTGAGCTTGTCGAAGGGTCGTCATCGGTCCCCTTCAAGGTCTACAACATCGGTTGCTCCAACCCTGTCAGGCTGATGGATTTCATAAGTGAAATAGAAACTGCGCTTGGAGTTGAGGCCAAGAAGGAATTCCTTCCGATGCAGCCCGGAGACGTCTATCAGACCTATGCTGATTGCAGCAAACTTGAAAATGAGTTGGGCTACCATCCGACCACCAATCTCCATGAAGGGATTGGCAAGTTCATAGGGTGGTTCAATTCAGGGAAGAATCCTTTGAGATGAAGCTGTCTATAGTCATACCCATGTATAATGCAGGTCAATTCATAGGTAATTGCCTGGATTCATGCATGAATCAGGACCTCGCACCTTCTGATTATGAAGTGATCATCGTAAATGACGGCAGTACTGATAATGGTGTGGATGTAGCGGAAGGAATGATCGAATCCCATGGCTGGGACAATGTTAGGATAGTAAGCAGGGTAAACGGCGGATTGAGTGAAGCGAGGAACACCGGACTGGATCATGCCGAAGGGGATTTCATATGGTTCGTAGATGCTGATTATTGGATAGAGACCGGTTGTCTAGGTAAGCTTGTAGGGAGACTTGATTCTCAGGATGTCCTTGTGTTCGGAGCAGTTGACTATTTCCAGTCCGATGGTGGAGTACAGAAAGGAACTGTTTTTCAATATCCGGAAGAGACCAGAAGAAGCGGCCCTGAACACATTTCGGTAATGAGCGAACGGTTAAAGATGTGTGCTCCGTTCTGCATCCTCAAACGCAGTTTCCTTGCTGAGCATAATCTCCGCTTCGTACCTGGGTTGTTGCATGAGGATGCTGAATTCATGCCCAGAACCATTAACGAAGCCAGAGTGGTTCACGTCACTCCACTAACTCCATATTGTCGTCTCGTCAGGGCTGGTTCATTATCCAGGGACAATAACCCAACCAGATTCACTGCCCTTCTCGAAGTGGCCACCAGGCTCCATGATTATAAAGGATCTGGCAAGGTGGACAAATGTTATTCTGCACCTTTCAACAGCATCATCTCAAACGTACTTAACCAATCATTCAAGTACGTTGTCCCGAATAAGGCTTCTGGGTATAATCTGAAAGATTTGAAATGGATCAAAGGTACTTTCCTTTCATCTAAAGAATTCAAATACAAATTGGAAGGGATCCTGATTTCTTTATTCCCGAACAAACCTGTCGAGGTTTTCTCATTCTTATCCAGTATCAGGAATATCTGTGGAAAAGTTCTTTTGGCTTGATTTTGGCAGAAAGTCATTTTGGCAAAAATGAACTTGTTAACATTCAATCATATTCAGTTATGAAGAAAATATTCACAACCCTGCTTGCAGCATCAATGATGCTCGCTGGCACTTCTGTCTTTGCACAGAACTTGGCCCTTGAAGCTGGATTCGGCCTTAGTTCCACCAGATTCAATTACACTCTGGGCAGCACTACCGCTGATCTCTATGGCGGAACTATAGGTCTGTCATATGAAATTCCTCTCATGCCTGGCACCTTGGGGTTCGCTCCCGGTATCCAGGTCGGCTATTTTACCGGAGGTGATGTCAAACTGCCCTTCGGCCTCGGACAGGCTTCGTTCAATGAGTCCTATCTTGCAGTTCCTCTCGATTTCAACCTGCATCTTCCTATCAGCGAGGACATCAAGTTCCTGGTTGTCGCCGGTCCTACCATTGACTTCGGTTTGACTTCACGCGCAAAGGTGAAGGATACCAATGTCGAGTATGACATTTATGACGGTGCTCTGGGTGACTTGACCAAGTACACCCGTTACGATGTCCTCATCGGCGGTGGACTGGGGATCGATGTCATGGATGCAGTCCGTTTTACCGTCAGGTATGACTATGGCCTTGTCAACCGCAATGGTGGAAACCTTACAAGTGGCTTCCTCAAGGTGAACCGCAGCCAACTCAAGCTTGGCGTTGGCTTCCTTTTCTAGGAGGTTTATAAAACCGACATAATGTCAGCTCTTTTTTCGAGGGTCTGATAATTGTATTTGTCTCTGATTATCGCTATATTTGTAGGTTAATCAGAGACAATTCTTTTTATGGCAATATCAGGTATTTTAAAGAAGGTTTTCGGCTCCAAATCTGACAGGGATATGAAGCTCATCAGGCCTGTCCTTGACAAGGTCCTTGCTGCTTATCCCGCCATCGATGCCCTGTCCAATGATGAACTCAGGGCTAGGTCGGAAGCCTTGAAGGCAAAGCTGAGGGAATGCGAGGCTCCTTTCGAGAAGAGGATCGAGGAGATCAAGGTAAAACTTGAGGAAGACATCCCGGTTTCCGAGAAGGAAACGCTTGCAACCGAATCTGACAAACTTGTAAAGGAAGAGGACGAGCAGATAGAGAAGGTCCTGGACGAGATCCTTCCGGAGGCTTTCGCAATAATGAAGTCCACGGCCAGGAGGTTCAAGGAGAACGAAACCATTGAGGTTGAGGCTACACAGATGGACAAGGATCTCAGCATCAACCATGACTTCGTGACCATTGACGGCGAGAAGGCTGTCTACCATAATCGCTGGATGGCCGGTGGAAACGAGATAACCTGGGACATGGTCCATTATGACGTCCAACTGATTGGAGGAATAGTCCTCAACGGAGGCGTCAAGTCCAACAAGGAGCAGATGGGAAGCATCGCCGAGATGGCGACCGGAGAAGGTAAGACCCTCGTTGCAACCCTCCCTGTTTTCCTGAACGCCCTTGCAGGAAAAGGTGTCCATGTGGTCACCGTCAACGACTACCTGTCCAAGCGTGACTCAGAGTGGATGGGCCCGCTTTACATGTTCCATGGCCTTTCGGTGGACTGCATCGACAAGCACGAGCCCAACAGCGACGCTCGCAAAAGGGCATATAACTGCGACATTACCTTCGGTACGAACAACGAGTTCGGTTTCGACTACCTCCGTGACAACATGGCGGTAAACATGAACGACCTCGTGCAGCGCAAGCACCATTATGCCATCGTTGATGAGGTTGACTCGATTCTCATTGATGATGCACGTACCCCTTTGATCATTTCCGGTCCCGTGGCCAAGGCAGAGGACGACGAGCAGTACATGGAGTTCAGACCCTATGTCGAGAGTCTCTACCAGAAGCAGCGCAACCTGGTCAATCAGGTCCTGAACGATGCCAAGAAGGCTATCTCCGCAGGCAAGATGGACGAAGGAGGAATGCTTCTCTACAGGGCCTACAAGGGCTTGCCCAAGTACCAGCCTCTCATCAAGTTCCTGAGCGAGCAGGGTATGAAGGCCCTCATGCAAAAGGCTGAAAACTTCTACATGCAGGACAACGAGAGCCAGATGCACATCGTGACCGACGAGCTCTACTTCGTCATCAGCGAGCAGCAGCACTCTGTGGACATGACTGACAAGGGTCATGACGCCCTTGCAAATGCCGTTTCCGATCCGGACTTCTTCGTCCTCCCTGACATGGGAAGCAAGATAGCCGACATCAAGAAGAACGAGGATCTTTCTCCCGAGGAGAAGCAGGAGCAGCAGGACAAACTCATGGAGGAGTATTCCCTCAAGAGCGAGCGTGTCCACACTATGATCCAGCTCCTCAAGGCCTATGCAATGTTCCAGAAGGACGTCGATTACATCGTCATCGACAACAAGGTTAAGATTGTCGATGAGCAGACGGGCCGTATCATGGAGGGACGTCGTTGGAGCGACGGACTGCACCAGGCGGTTGAGGCTAAGGAGAACGTAAAGGTCGAGGCCGCGACCCAGACCTTCGCAACCATCACCTTGCAGAACTACTTCAGGATGTACCACAAGCTTGCCGGAATGACCGGTACTGCTGAGACTGAAGCGGGTGAGTTCTGGTCCATCTACAAGCTCGATGTGGTTGTCATCCCTACCAACCGGCCCGTAATCAGGGGCGATCAGGATGACCTCATCTACAAGACGAAGAAGGCCAAGTATATGGCCGTTATCAACAAGATAAAGGAACTTACGGATGCCGGAAGACCGGTCCTTGTCGGTACGACTGATGTCGAGACTTCAGAACTCCTCAGCCGTATGCTCCGCATGAGAGGTATCAGGCACAACGTCCTCAATGCGAAGGAGCATGCCCGCGAGGCTGAGATTGTAGCCCAGGCGGGACAGTCCAGTACCGTGACCATCGCTACCAACATGGCCGGTCGTGGTACCGACATCAAGCTTTCTCCTGAAGTCAAGGCAGCGGGAGGACTTGCCATCATCGGTACCGAAAGGCATGACAGCCGCCGCGTTGACCGTCAGCTTCGAGGTCGTTCCGGACGTCAGGGAGACCCCGGTTCTTCTGAGTTCTATATCTCCTTGGAAGATAAACTGATGCGTCTCTTCGGTTCCGAGAGGATCGCTGGAGTGGTCGATAGACTGGGAATGGCCGACGATGAAGCCCTTGTCAACGGCATGCTCTCAAAATCCATTGAGAATGCCCAGAAGAAGGTCGAGGAGAACAACTTCGGTGTCCGAAAGAGGCTCCTTGAATATGACGACGTCATGAACTACCAGCGTGAGGCCGTCTATGCACGCCGCCGCAATGCACTCTCGGGAGAAAGGATCGAGATCGATGTCCAGAACATGATGATCGATTCCTCAAACCTCATTGCCGACAGGGCTGAGGGTATGTCCTACCAGGCTTTTGAGGAATATGTTATGGGCCAGATGTCCATAGACCTAGGCTTCGACGAGAACTTCTATTCCAATGCAAAGCCCGAGGATCTTTCAGATGCACTCTGCAACCACATGCAGGAGGTCTATGAGCGTAGGATGAACACTCTCGCCGAGAAGGTCTATCCCTTCCTCAAGCAGATATTCGAGAAGCAGGGGAGCATGTACCAGAACATTGCCATCCCTATCTCTGACGGCAGTAAGATGCTGACTCTCAGTGTCAACCTTGAGAAGGCCTACAACACCCAAGGTAAGGAGATTGCTAAGGCCCTGAGCCGTACCATCATCCTTTACCAGATTGACGAGCACTGGAAGCAGCATCTCCGTGAGATGGACGACCTGCGTACCAGTGTCCAGAATGCTGCTTATGAGCAGAAAGACCCTCTCGTAGTTTACAAACTCGAGAGCTACAACCTCTTTGCTTCAATGCTAGAGGACCTCAATAAGGATGTGCTTTCATTCCTTCTCAGAGCCTTTGTCCCGCTGCGTGATGAAAGTGAGGCTCGTCCGGCCCAGGCACCTCGCCGCAGGACAGACATGAGCCAGATGCAGACCCGTCGAAACGACCTGGTCACCAACGGCGAACAGAAGGCAAACGCTCCCGTACACGTGGAGAAGAAGGTAGGAAGGAATGATCCTTGTCCTTGCGGATCCGGAAAGAAGTACAAGAACTGCCACGGAGCAGGACTGGTGTAATTGATTATTAATATTTAAAGAATTATAGAATATGGCATCTAATTATGACAGGGCTGGAGAGCCCGTCGGCGTGAACGACATCAGCAGGATCTCGGCCGGTTCGACCATCAAGGGAGAGATCACTTCTCCGAATGACATCCGTATCGATGGTAGCTTTGAGGGCAAGATCGTTTCCCAGGCCAAGGTAGTGGTCGGTGAGAAGGCGGTCATCAAGGGAGACATCGTGTGCAGCAATTGTGATTTCTGGGGAAGGATCGATGGCAATTTCTATGTCAAGGATACCCTTTCCCTTAAGGCTACTTGTGTGGTTGCAGGTGATTTGCACATCCGCAGGCTTCAGGTTGACCTGGACGCCACTTTCAACGGCAACTGCAAGATGATTTCCGAGGAGGAGTTCAACATGCTCACCACCGGAGAGCGTCCTTCAATGTATGACGTACCTGAGACCGAGGTGGAGGATGACACCTACAAGGTAGGGAACGGCACCTCTCCGTTCACCGCTCCTTCAGGAGACGAGATTCCTGAGGCCTAGGCTCAAAGGATATATTTAAAAAAAGAAAGCGACTCATTTTCATGAGTCGCTTTCTTTTCTGCTAATCGTGAGCGGAATACGAGATTCGAGCCCGAGGCGCCGCCTCGGGCATTCGCGCCTTCCATGACCCCTCTGTCCTCGCATTCGCTCGGCCAGCTCCCCTATTACCGGGGAGCGATGAGGGTCGCTCGGTCGAATCTGAAATAGACGGAATAAAAGCAAAAACAGACAACCTTTCGGCTGTCTGTTTTTGCTTTCAGCGAGCGGAATACGAGATTCGAACTCGCGACCCTCAGCT
>JAGCWD010000086.1 GCA_017962025.1 Bacteroidales bacterium | reverse complement strand
TATGACGACTCCATGCCCAGAATTCTGAAGAACAACGGCATCTACACCCACATAGTCACCGATCACTGGCACTATTGGGAAGAAGGCGGCGCAAACTATCTCAATGCCTACAATACATTTGAGATAACCAGAGGCCAGGAGGGAGACCCCTGGAAAGGCAGTGTCAGATTCGACGTTCCCAAGGCTCTGGACGGCAGAAAGGATGCCAACGGCAGACAGGAATATGTCAACCGGGAATACATGAAGAACGAGGAAAACCAGTCCATAGCGGTGAATTTCTCAAACGGAATGGAATTCATCGAGGATAACTGGCAGGAAGACAACTGGTTCCTCCAAATCGAAGCCTACGATCCCCACGAGCCCTTCTTCTCCCCCGAGAAATACAAGGAACTCTATCCGCATGAGTACAACGGCCCGCTCTTCGACTGGCCCGGCTACCACCCTGTCAGGGAGACCTCCGAGCAGGTGCAGCACTGCAGATACGAATATGCCGCCCTGCTCTCCATGTGCGACACGTACCTCGGCAAGGTCCTGGACCTGATGGACAAGTACGACCTCTGGAAGGACACGATGCTGATCGTGAACACCGACCACGGATTCCTTCTGAGCGAGCACAACTGGTGGGGCAAGATCCTCATGCCCTACTACAATGAAATCGCCCACACCCCCTTCTTCATCTGGGATCCCAGACTCGGCATCAAGGGCGAGAGGCGCGACCGCATCGCCCAGACTATCGACATCGCCCCGACAATCCTGGACTTCTTCGGAATCGAGATTCCCAAGGACATGCAGGGCAAACCGCTGTACAACACCATCAAGAACAACGAGAAAATCCGCGATTACGCCCTATTCGGACAGCACGGCCTGCATGTCAACATCACCGACGGCCGCTATGTCTACATGAAATCGCCCAGGATGGCCCTGAAGGATGATGACTACAACTACATGCTCATCCCGAATTCGTACCCCAACCTCGTCTCACCCCAGATGCTCAACAGTGCAACCCTTCACCCGGGCTTCAGCTTCACCAAGGGCGTTCCCCTCCTGAAAATCAGAGGCGGCAGCATGGTCCAGATCCCCGGCTGTCCCCCGGACGAGCTCTTCGACAACGACCTCTTCTACGACCTCGAGGCCGATCCATCCCAGAACACGACCACCAGCAACCCCGAAGAGGAACAGCGCCTCCGGGAAGCCATGCTTAAGCTCATGCACGAGAACGACGCCCCACGGGACCAATACGAGCGCTTCGGCCTCCCCATCCCCGCAGACGCAAAATAAGGCAATAGCCCGATACCCCTCATCCCGGCCCCTTTAGTGTGCTATAATCAAACCATGAGCAGAATCTATCTTGCCTACGGAAGCAATATGAACATCGAACAGATGGAATACAGATGCCCCAGAGCCAAGCTACTCGGAAAAGCAGTCATCGAAGGCTGGCGCCTCATGTTCAGGCGCAAACGCCGCCCTGTTGCGACAATCGAGCAGGAAGCCGGATGCACTGTCCCTGTGGTTCTTTGGGAAATCACCGATGAGTGTGAACAGTCCCTGGACAGCTATGAGGGCTACCCTTTCCTCTACACCAAAATCGATATAGGTCTCGATTTCAATGGAAAGCCCGTTACCGCCATGGCCTACGTCATGGCGCCCGGACATGAACTCGGAGCACCCCATGACGACTACTACAACACAATCCTTCAAGGCTACAGGGACAACGGCATAGACCTAGCCCCTCTGGATGAGGCAGTATCCTATTCAAAGGAAAGCCGATGAAGGAAAAGAACATACTGACCGTAACCGATCGCCTTCAGTTCAGAGCATGGCTTGCCGAGCACTCCGCCACGGAAAAGGAATGCTGGGTGGATGTCAAACGAGGCCGACCGACCGAAGCGGATGTATTCTACTACCTCGACGCAGTTGAGGAAGCTCTTTGTTTCGGCTGGATAGACAGTGTTCATAAATTGATTGACGGAAAGCGTTTGCAGCGCTTCGGCCCCCGCAAGAAGAACAGTCCCTGGACAGAGCTTAACAAGGAGCGCGTACGGCGTCTGGAAAAGCTCGGTCTCATGACAAGAGCCGGCAGAAAAGCCCTTCCGGCCATGGGTCCTCGCAGTTTCAAAATAGATCCCAAAATCGAAAAGGCCCTTAAGCAGGCCAGATGCTGGTCAAAGTTCAGAAGCTTCCCCGCCCTTTACCAGCGAATCCGTGCGGGCAACGTAGCCTTCTACAAGAGGCGCAATCCCCAGGTCTTCGAACTTGCCCTCCAGCACCTGATCGAGGAAACCAAAAACAACCGCATGTTCGGTGAATGGAACGATTACGGAAGGCTGCTGGAGTATTAGAAATTGCAAATACTTGGGAATTTTCCTTATCGATGCTACAATAGCCATCAGGGAAGCGGGAACCAATGATTATCTATAAAGCAGACTTAGGGAATTTCAGGGATAATGTCACCCTGAACAAGATGCCGGAGATTCTTCTGGAAAACCTTAGAGCAAAAGGATTAAGCGGAGGATCACCGAGCGAAGTCAATTCATGGAACAACTCTCTTCATTTCATGAAAGATGCTCTTGATGACAACTACTTCTCTCCCAAGTGTCAGGTTGCCATAGAATACAACATCCCGCAGACCTCAAAACGTGTAGACTTCATGATAATCGGCAACAATGGTCGGAACGACAATGTCGTTATTGTAGAGCTGAAGCAATGGGCAAAAGTAGAAACAGTAGATGAAAACTGTTCACACCTGGTGATGTCAGACCTGAGATCCCATGATCCGGTTCCCCACCCTTCATATCAGGCTTATTCATACAAATGCCTGATACTTGATTATTGTGACGATGTTCATGTCAATCGCAATACCCTAATTCCTTGTACATATCTGCACAATCTGGGAGAAAGCTATCGCAAGGTAATTGAGAATAATCTTTACAGAGAATGGACTTATGAAGCTCCGGCATTCCTTCAGAACGATGTCATCAAGCTCAGGGATTTCATCAAGCAGTATGTTCATCTTGAGGCAAGTGACGGTAGCCTGCTATATAAGATTGAAGAAGGAAGATTAAAGCCGACCAAATCTCTTCAGGATGCATTGGACTCCATGCTCTGCGGCAACGAAGAATTCCACATGATTGATGAGCAGGTTGTCGCTTATGACAAAATCATGAAAGCCATAAAGGATTCGGATAAAGACGGAAAGAAGCATGTAATAATAATCACCGGTGGTCCTGGAACCGGCAAATCCGTACTGGCCATCAACTTGCTTGCAAAGTGTATCATCGATCTGAACCTAAATGCTTCCTACATAACGAAGAACAGTGCTCCCAGACAATGCTACAAGAATCTGCTAGCCAAGGGAAATGCAAAACGGATGATTGATCTGCAGAAAGCAATCCAATCCCCCTTTGCTCTTCCTCGGATCCCATTCAACGGGTTGGATGTCGGTATCTTTGATGAAGCCCATAGAATGCAGAAGAAGCCGTATATGTACCCAGGCGATGATATGCTTCAGGATGCGATCAATGCGGCAAGAATATCTATATTCTTCGTCGATGAGGACCAACGTATTACCATAAATGACAAATACAGTGTGTCAACTATAGCCGATTACGCGAAAAGACAAAACGCAGTACTGCATCGGCCTTATGAGCTGGTTTCACAGTTCAGATGTGATGGAAGTGACGGATATATCTCTTTTCTGAATAACCTTTTGGAATTAAAGCCAACTGCAAACACTTCCTTTGAGTTCAACAAACTTCAAGTGAAGGTTTTCGATAATCCCGTAACCATGAGAGATGAACTTAGAGAACTCAACAAGTTGAACAACAAGACAAGAATGATTGCCGGTTACTGCTATGACTGGAATGTCAAGAACAACCGTGGAGACTGGGACATCATTCTCTCAGACGGATTCAAAGCCAAGTGGAATCTGGAAAAAGATGATCACTGGGCAGTTAATCCTGAGTCCTTTGAGGAAGTGGGATGCATCCATACTTGTCAGGGTATGGAATTTGACTATGTCGGAGTAATAATCGGAAAGGATCTCTGTTTCAGAGACGGGCATGTCAGAACCAATAGAAACTGTATTTCAAAAGATGATAAATCCAGTGGAATCAGGCTTAGAACAACAAGTGATGAGGATGCTGACAAACTGATAAGAAGGACATATAAAGTTCTTCTTTCAAGAGGTCTCAAGGGCTGTTATATATACTGTGAAGACGCACCTCTCCGTAGTCACCTCAAGAACATACTAAGTATTAAATAGCTATTGGAGAAAGCTAAACCGCATTTTTCAAAACAAACCGGATTGTTTCAGGATTATGGATCAGGTCCATGCCGAAAAGCTTCTTCCCTGCATCCTTGAGCGAAGCTCCTATGTGGTACATCTCCTTCCCGTCTATGATCAGATAGCGGTCATGGACCTTGTCCGTTGTCTCCATGCTCAGATCGTGATACTGGGCATTGAATGTGTCCATCTCCTTCTTCGTAATCCTGTTGCCGTCCTTTGATGTGATGATCCGCACTTTTACACCCTGCCGCTTGTGGGACAGGATGTCCAGCGTTCCCCTATCTACATAATTGTCTATGAGTATTATCACGCTGCGGGCTTTCTCCACGATCTGGCACAGAAAGCTTATTGCATCATACATCTGGCCGCAGGCAAAGACATAGTTGTTCAGTTCCGGATATTTGGACTCCAGCTTTTCTACTCTGGAAATCAGTTCTGCCTGAGTGCTGTCTATGCGGTTGACCACATTCACAAGACTCAGATAGTTTTCCTGGGTAACAAGTACACGGGATGGTTCAACGGCATAACCTTTGAGCATATATTGCTTCAGAATCCTATTTGCCCATTGCCGGAATACTATTCCCCTTTGGGATTTTACTCTGTATCCAACAGAAATAATAACGTCGAGGTTATAGAAATCAACTAGGTATACTTTTCCATCAAGAGCAGTATGTGCAAATTTTGCACAAACTGAGTTTTTGTTCAG
>JAGCWD010000085.1 GCA_017962025.1 Bacteroidales bacterium | reverse complement strand
CTCCTGAGTCCGTGTCAGACGCCATATAATACCTTCTTCATCATCCTTGGAAATACTGACTTCTCTCACGACTCCTCCAAGCTTGGAAGAATCCAGTTTTTCGAAATCTTCCTCCCGGGTAGTGATGAAAACGCCACCCATGTCCGCGCATCCGGGACTCATGGCGAGGTGGTCAACGCCATCTGAATAATAATTGTGAGGTCTGTGCTTTTCCCTGAATATGACCACTGCCCGATACTCACCGTCAGTGTACCAGGCTAAAATATTGATCCTCGGTTCAGTGTCTCCTTCCTTTACGGGGGCGCAATCCAGAAGTCTGTAGAACAACTTTGTCAAAGACTTTGGAGTGGTGGCATGAAGGACGAAAACTCCCCTTGTGTATGAGGCCAGGTGATATAAGCGGGCTTCTTTTACGCTTCCCAGATAGTCAAGGCCAGCTTGAGTTTCGGTTCCAAGGATTTTGTCCACATGGGCGGCCAGAGGCATCTGTTCTTTCGGGCATGCCTGGAAATGCATATGGTCAGGGGCGGAAGCGCCGCTTTGGGGGCCGTTGTAGAAACAAAGATAGCTCCTGCAACTACGTGGGAAGTCCAACATGTCCTGGAAACGATGCCAGATAGACTGAGGGGTGTGCTTGGAACTGGAGATTACCAGATGACGCGGGAATATGGGAAAGGGATTGAGGGTAATGCGGTACTTCCTTCCTTTCCTACCCTCGAATTCGATATGGTATTGCTCTGCTGGACGGTTCTCAGGACAGAGGAAACATGGCCTTGCTGAAATTGAAGCAGGGTCAAGGGCTGCATCGGAAGAAATCTTACGGCAGGGGTTCAACTGGACCTTGACATCAAGCCCGCCAACATTGAGGATCTTTGTCCGTGCTTTCTTGAGGTCACGGTAATTCTCTGAAGCAAGTGGCCAGACAGAAAGCTGGTCACCCACGAATTTCTCGATATCCCTTTCCGTCATAACAGAGATAGCAAAGTGTCCTTGATAGCGGTAAATTCCTGCTCGAAATTGGGTGTGAAGACTCCCTTCCCGATGGACGCTTCTATCTCTTCCATACTCCAATAGCGTCCTTCAAGAACTTCATCGTTATGAGGGTCAAGGCTGAAATTGCCCACAGTTGCAAATACGTTGATAAGTTCCCTCTCCCTGGGAGACTCCCAAAGATAGGTCTTAAGGTAGATCGGATTGAAACCACAGAAGCCTAATTCTTCTGCTGCTTCCCTGAAGAGGGCTGTCTCCAAGAGCTCGCCATAATCAATGTGTCCGCCGACCGCGGTGTCCCACTTTCCCGGAAATGTGCGTTTATGGTATGAACGCCTCTGAATGAACAGTTCTCCTTCCCTGTTCAGGATGTGGAGATGGATCACCGGGTGGAGCAGTCTCGTCCCTCCATGAACATCCATCCGGGCTGCCTGGCCAATCACCAATCCATTTTCCTCAACGATTGGAACCATTTCGGCACCAGGTCGGGAATGGATACCCGGATTATCGGAGGTAGGGAGAGGCAGAACAGGAGCAGGATCGTAGGGATATATGAGTTCAAACATAGGACAGTGGTTATCAGGCTATAGCGAACAAGACCAGCAATTGGGCTGCCAGAACCCTCAGGAACATGGTCAAGGGATATACGGTTACGTAATTAACAGAAGAATAATTGGTACCGAAGGCATCCTGGGAGAAGGCAAGGACAGCAGGATTTGTCGTCCCTCCCGAGATAAGGCCACAGATCTGGAAGAAATTAAGTTTGAAAACATAACGTGCCACCAGACCAATCACGAATACAGGGATAAAGGTAATAAGGGCACCATACAGAATCCACCAATAACCTCCTTCCAATATGGAACTCACAAAGCCCTGACCAGCTCCTAATCCCACCGCAGCCATGAAAAAGGCTATTCCAATCTCCTTCAGCATCATATTGGCACTCCTGGTCGTGTACGTCGTGATCTTCCATTTGGTTCCGAAATATCCAAGGATAATGGATACAATCAGGGGACCTCCAGCAATACCTAGTTTTATAGGCTGGGGAATACCGGGGAACCTGATGGGGACGAAACCCAATAACACTCCTAAGGCAATACCAAAAAAAATGGGGATGAGGTTGGGAGCGTCCAGGCTCGTCTCTTTGTTGCCAACAAGCTTAGAAACGGCCTCCAGACCTTGCTCCGGACCAATTATAGTAAGGATGTCCCCCATCTGGAGAAGAAGTGTGGGGCTCGCGACAAGATCGACGCCCGTCCTGGTCACACGGGTAACACTGACCCCGTATCTTGCCCTGATGTTCAGATCTCTGATCTTAGCTCCGGTAAGTGAGGGCTTAGTTACCACTACGCGTCGTGTAGATATCTTATAATCCAGTTTCTGCCAGTCCTGAAGATGCATAGGAACCTCTTTGCCAAAAAGGATGCGTACGTGATCAACATCGCTCTGGGTAGTCACAATCAATAGCTTGTCTCCCTGATGCAATACGGTATTGGGCCCTGGGACTGAAATTACCCCATCCCTAAGGACCCTTGACACGACAAAGTCATCTTCAGAACCTTTCATGAGATCGGAAAGCTTGCGTCCGAAAATCGCCGGATTCTCAACTTCACAATGCATCCTTCTGGCTTGTTCTTCACCATCTTCCTCCCTTTCAAGATCCAACTGCTCCTTTTCAAGATCAATCTTGAATATCGACCGGAACAGGATTAAAAGCCCGATGACGAGCAGGACTCCCAAAGGATATGCAACTGCATAGGCGGAAGCAAGGCTTGAACCTGCATTCGAACGCATCGCATCACCCAGTGTCTGTTGGGCAGCACCAAGGCCCGGCGTGTTGGTAACAGCTCCTGACATCACTCCAACCATGGTACTCAGTTCCTCTCCTGTAATGAAATGGATCCCTACAGTAACTGCAACAGCAAGTAATACCATGGCGAACGCCAGGAGATTAAGTTGGACTCCCCCTCTCTTGAACGAATTGAAAAAACCAGGACCAACTTGCAGACCAGTAGCGAAGATGAACAATATGAGACCGAAATCCTTCATAAAGCCCATGATGGTGGGATCAACCCTCAAACCAAAATGACTTGCGAGAATTGCTATGAACAGGATCCATGTGGGACCAATTGAGATGCCCTTGACCTTGAATCGTCCCAGCCACAGACCGGTAGCTATGATTACTGTGAAAACCAGTATGGAATGGGCAATCCCAGGCCCCAGGAGTACTTCTCTCATGATAAAGGATAATTGATTATCTGCAGTTCCTCAGGAGAATAAAGGATCGAGTCGAATATCCCGGGGTTCAATCTGGCCACAACCGTGAAAGCAATCAATAAAAGCAGAAGGATTCCTACCACGAACAGGATGATGGCGAAATAGTTCCACCTCATCTTAGGCTGCTCATCATTAACAGGTTCAGTTTCTTCGAAGGCTTTGGGATCCTCTTTGGAGGGAACCGTTTCAACGGCAATTTCCTCTTTGGGCACCACGGGAATTGTCCCGGCAGACGTTTCCTCATGGGTCTCAGCGGGAACTTCTTCGCCAGTTTCGACTGGAGTCTCTTCGTGGGTCTTCAGGGAGACAGGCTCAAGTCCGAATCCGTAAGGATAGATGTCGAGGTCCTCGTCAGCAATGAAGAAAAAAGTATTCTCCTTGGTGGCCCTGAGCCTGCCAAGGCCAGGGAGAAGGACGGCTTTCTTTGTCTGGAGAGTCTCCTTGAGACCTTCCAGGAAATCGGACATTATCTTCTGGGATGCCTCCAGGCTGGTACCGTTGGTCTTGGAATAGAATCCGGCCAGAAGGGTGTCTTCCTCATTCCAACGCTGCCGGAAAGACAGGCGACGGTATGGAGGGTTGATCGTGTAGCCTTTGTCTGAGAAGGTGGATGGCATAAGCTCGGAAACGAAGGTTCCAAGTCCGGGAAGCGCAACTTCGTCGTTATCAACGATCAAGTTCTTTACTATGTCCGAGAAAAGGTCTATGTCCATCTCCTGCGCATGATAATTCTTACAAAGGTACGCAAAAAAATGTACAAAAATATTTGGATAAATTTGTTTTTGTTGTACCTTTGCAATCCCGAAAGGGAACTGCTGCTTGAAGCAGTCTGAAATTCCTCAATAGCTCAGTTGGTTAGAGCACCTGACTGTTAATCAGGGGGTCGTAGGTTCAAGTCCTACTTGAGGAGCAGCAAAAGCACCGACAGAAATGCCGGTGCTTTTTTTGTTATTTCTCATTATTTCATGCTATATTTAGCATATGAAAACTATAGCCATATTTTTAGTTGCAGGATTTGCCTTGTTTTCGACAGGCAACCTCAATGCTTCCAAAAACGCGAATGCCGCTGTCTCCTTTCAAACCCAAGATACATTGGTTCTTGGCAAGCTCTATTTCGTAGACCTCAAAGAGGGAGAACAGCCTGTAATGACTGCTTTGAGTTTGTTTGGGGACCGTTGCGGAACCGAGAATTTCAACAACAAACCATGCTCCACCGACGGAATCCGCTCCATTTTCGAACTTAACGAATGGATAGAGTTCCATCCACAAGCCACCACGACATCAGGCATCAAGGTAATGGTTTTCATGCACAAGGAGGACCGGGGTTTTTACCTGCAGAACACTTTGGATGGAGAGACTCCTGGCTATATTCAAGAATGTGATCTGAACAAAGATCCCAACGAAGAAGAAACCTACCATTGGGGATCATTCTATCTTAATCCTGAAGAGGTCAATCCAGGCTACTACGACTTTGTATTCGTCTATGACAACAAGGTTTTTGCTACCATGCTCACCCATTTTTTCCAGGAAGAAGAGCTACTCGACAAATCCGATTCTGAGTTGGAAAAATTGATGGAGTAAAATCCACCGATTATTTATCCCAACCGGTAGGGATTATGTATTTACCGGTATTCTGAGGGTTATAAATAAAGTACTCCAAAAGGGTATTCTTGGACACATCCAGGGATGTCAGATTATTGTAGCTGCAATCCAGGCTTTTCAACTTGGTGTTCTTGGACAAATCCAGAGAGGATAGGTTATTGTGGCTGCAATCAAGCTGGGTTATCTCCGTGAAAAACTCTATCCCCTTGATTGAGGTTATATTATAACCTTTGCAAGTGATAGTCTTCACATCAGCAGCTTCCTTCGTCGAAATCGTCCCGTCGTGATTGGAGTCGAAATTATCGTAGCAGAAACTCTTGAAAGCGGCATCCTCCATCTTTCTGCAGACATCATCTGATTTTTTGAGGGGGTTCTCTTTCTGGCAAGAGACAAGTATTGCACAAGCTGCAACAAGTAATACTAGTATCTTTTTCATCTCAGTAAGATTAAATAATAAATAATTGTCAAACATGCTTGTCACCGGCGACAATCTTCCAGAAACGGCGTGGCAAGGAGATATTCCCGACATCAACCGCCCCGGCAAATAAGGGAGCGATCTCTTCCGGAGTGAATCCGGCGATTCCGCAACCTATCTCTGTCACAAGGAACTTCTTCTCCGGATGATTCCGGGCATATTCAATGAATTCATCCACATAGGGTGCTATTGTCTCTACCCCACCCTGCATTGTGGGAATTGCATAACTCTGGCCTTGAATGCCGACACCTTGTCCCCAGACTGCTCCGAACTTATTGAAAGCAGCACGAGCCGCCCCACCTCCATGAAATCCGGCCAGGTTCGACCCGAAAACGAACACCTCGTCCGGTTTCAGGGCTAGGATGAAATCATCCGTAGTTCTTGATGAATAATCCATCGCAGAGTCGCTCTAAATTGGCAGGATAACGAAAACCAGTGCATCCCATAAGGCATGACTGATTATAAGCGCCGGAAGAGCCTTGGGGCACAGACGATAGATGAAACCCCAGACAATGCCGGCCACGAGGGCAGCCATAACCAGCATGAAGTTGAACGACCAGATGTGAACGAGGGCATAAACCGCCGCAGTCAGCAGGAAAGCCCAGTCCTCAGGGTGCTTCCCACCCAGGGTCCTTGACAGGGTCCTCTGTACATAGCCTCTCCAGAAGAATTCTTCAGCTGGTCCGATCAGGAATAATAACAGAAGACCTATTGCCCAACCGGGCAGCCCGTGCTTCATTGAATAGACGGCATCCACCTCCGGCCTGGCAAAATCGAACAACCAGGTGGAAGCCTTGTCCCCTACCCAGAAGATTCCCCAGAGGACGAAAGCCAGAACGACTCCTCCCAGAATCTGCAGCAACGGCCTTTCAATCTTAAAGAGCTCTGACCTGTCTCTGGTGAAAGCGAGTCCCAAAGACGTAAGTATTACTGCCGAACAGGACATCACCAGCCAGAAATTGGGAATCCCATGGGTCCAGGGGCAGAACATGTAGAACCACAGGAGAGCGGCTGTCGCTACCGAAATGAGTAGGTTTCTCCTGTCCTTAATCATAGCAGTCCGGCAATGATGAGTCCTATCGAGAGCAAACCGGAGAACACCATCTGGAGCTTGGCTGAAGCCTGGTCCAGGCCGCTCATCGCTTCAAGTCCTTCCTTTTCGTATCCGGAGGCCTTCTTGTAATTCTTCCAGGCTGGAACCGCAGCTATCAGGCTGATCAGGGCAAGCGGGTGGAGCCATCCAGCGATAACAGAAACCACTACTGACAGGAAGGGTATTACCATATAGACACGGTAAAGAATGCTCGAGGCCTTGAGGCCGATGGCCATGGCGAAGGTCTTGATTCCTGCATCGCGGTCCGAAACAGTATCATAAGTGTTGTTGGCGTGCAACACCGAGACCGTTATTATTCCGATAGGCAAGGACAGGACAAGGGCCTCGGGGCAGAACTTCCCGGTCAACGCATAAGCGGTACCGAGGACAGTAAGGACACCGAATATGATGAATATATCCAAATCTCCCAAAGCATTGAATTTAAAGAAAGAATACAGCATCGTCAGGAGCACTCCGACTCCACCGATGATGAGCAGGCCGGGACCGGTCATTTTCATAATTACGAGGCCGACTATTATCCCTGAAACGAAAAGGATGATGCTGAAACGGAGGTACTCCTTGGGTTCGAATTTATGGAAAACGAGGTTAGGAACGGCAAAGGCATTCTCATTATCAACCCCGCTCCTGTAGTCAAACCAGTCACTGAGAACGTTCCCGGCAGAATGAAGGAGAACTACTCCTAACAGACAGAGCAACAGTATCAGATATGGCCGAAAACCTCCCGAAATCAGACCGCGGCTGAATAAATAGGCGAAAGTGGCTATTACAGGCATTGTGGAGACCGCGAACGACCAGTAGCGGGTTACCACTAACCACTCTTTTACTGTGTGTTTCATATCAATAGATGCTATCTGCGACTTCGTTGAAATAATCAATGCACTGTTTGATGTCAGGAACTGAGTTATCCCAGTTGTATTCATATTCAATCGCAAAATAGCCTTTGAATTCCTGGTCCTTGAGGATACCCAGCATGGCAGGGACATCAAGTACACCCGTTCCCCAGATTACATCATGAGAACCTCCCTCGGCTTCTTCAGGGGCAATGTCCTTGAAATGGAGGGAGATAATCCTTCCATCCAGTTTGCAGAGACAATCCAGATGGTCAAGGCCGCACCTTTTCCAGTGACCTACATCGGCACAAGAACCAAGTCTCGGAGACCTCCCTGATATGGCTGTAAGAAGGCTGTCAGGAGTCCAATAGGTCGAAGGTCTCGGATGGTTGTGGACTGAGACGGCTATTCCATATTCATCGGAAAGTTTTTCAACAAGGTCCCAATCCTCCATGGCCGGTTCCGCAGAAATATATTCAAGTCCCATCGCCTTGGCGAATTTGAATTCCTCCTCCCATTCGGAAGGGGTAGAAGGAACGAATACACCGGAGCCTACGATCTTGACACCCTTTGAAGCAGCTAAATCGAGGATTTCATTACGGGTAGCCTCATCCATCCCGTAACCGAATACCTGGTCTCCCCACTTCTCTCCAAGACGGTGACCAGGGTATGCCTCGATGTACTTGACACCAAGTTCCGCAGTCTTGTCCAAAGCCTCTTCCAATGAGAACTTGTGGAAAGTGTAGGACTGGATGGCAAGTTTCCATCCGTTCCGCTCGGCAACGCTCTCTTTCGGGGAGCATCCGGCGACAGCCAAAAACATAGCTGAAGCGGCCGCAGCGAGAGTAGTTATCCTAGTCATTGGGCATGTCAGGCAATGAGTAACCATTACGATAGGTATGCTTTATCCACTCTTCTGCCATCATCTTGGCACTGAACTCGGCATAACGGCGGTCGAAACGTGGATCCCCATCGATGACCTTGAAGTCATCGTAGTTGACGATCTTGACCTTGTCAGAGTCTGAGATGTTGGTGAAGCGCATGTTCTCTCCATCCCACTTGAGCTCACGGTGAAGGCCAGTCGGTCCGGAAAGACGAACTGCCAGTACACCCATGTCAACCATCTCGGTGAAGGGGCCTGACACCTGGAAATTCGAGGACGTCTCGACACGGTTCTCAGGAGATTCCTTGCAAGCGCGGATCCAATCCTGTTCGTGAGCATCGGTGCTCCAGATGTCGCCGTTGCCGCCAGGGACCCTCCGAAGAACCGGAGAAGGCTCTTTAAAGTAATCCATCAATGAATACGGCAGGAGAGTGGGCTTGAGACCATAGCAGCCTGCCATGATCTTGCCCTTTGTGCCAATAAAGAGCAGTCCTCCGTTCTCGTCCCCCATCATCACTCCGTCAGGGAGTTCCTCAGGACGGACGGGAAGGAGTCCGCCATCATACCAGTGAACCTTGACTTCCGGCATGCGGACATTCCCCTTAGGAGCCCTTGCCGGGAAGGTGTAGGTTATCATCTCGGCATGAGGCGGGGAATACAGGTTGCTGAGGGTGGAACTGGCTATGACGCTGGTAGGATACTTAATGTCAAGGGCCATCACCACAGGATCCATTATGTGACATGCCATGTCTCCCAAGGCACCGGTTCCGAAATCATAGAAACCGCGCCAGTTCCATGGGGTATAGGCAGGATCGTAAGGTCTCATCTCTGCCGGCCCGATGAAGAGGTCCCAGTCAAGGGTCTTCGGAACTTTGACACCTCCTGCAGGCTGCATGAGTCCCTGAGGCCAGATGGGACGGTCGGTCCAGCAATGTACTTCGTACACATCGCCGATGACACCGGACCAGATCCATTCAGAAAGCAGACGGCAGTCGTCAAAAGAATTACCCTGGTTGCCCATCTGGGTTGCTACCTTGTATTTCTTGGCCAGTTTGGTAAGGAGCCTGGCCTCATAGACGGAATGGGTCAGGGGTTTCTGGACATAGACATGCTTGCCGAGGGTCATCGCATGGGCAGCAACGACCGCATGTGTGTGATCAGGGGTGGCCACGACGACAGCATCGATGTCCTTGGACATCTGGTCGAACATAACCCTCCAGTCCTTGAACCGCTTGGCTGAAGGATAGTCATTGAAGGTCTTCATCGCATATGTCCAGTCCACGTCGCACAGGGCGACGATGTTCTCTGTGGCCATATTCTTAAGATTCCTTCTTCCTACGCCTCCGATACCGACACCTGCGATGTTTAGCTTGTCGCTCGGTGCAACATGGCCGAGGGTCTTGCCAAGGACGTGGCTTGGAACAATCGTGAAGGCAGCAGTCCCTGCAGCGGCAGTAAGACCGGTCTTGATGAAATCTCTTCTGGATAAATTATTCATTATTCGGTTATAGTTTATGTCTTCTTTTCAAAAGTAACAAAAAATGGTTATTTTTACAATTACTCACCACAAATCCAAATCTAGCTCATAATGAAAAAAATCCTTCTCATTGCGGCCTTCATTGCAGCCGCCGCCTGTTCTCCTAAAAACGGAGATCTCCCCAGGGGCAAGGCTACCAAACAATTGGACGAAGCCATGGCTGCCTATCTACAGGCAGTGAACAACTGCTCTGAAGAGTTGCACAGCATTATGGTAGTCCAACATGGGAAAGTCCTGGAAGAGAAGTTCTTCGTTCCGGACACAGCCCATGTACTTCATTCCGTCAGCAAGACTTTCACATCTACCGCAGTCGGATTCGCAATCTCGGAAGGGTTGCTGAAACTGGACGACAAAATCGTGGACATCTTCCCCGAAAGCGTTCCTGAGAATGCCTCTGACACTCTCAAGAGGGTTACCATCCGGAATCTCCTTACTATGAACTCAGGTCATGGGACAGATCCTACCGGATCGATCCGCAGAGGTGACGGTGACTGGATCAGGGGTTTCATGGAATGGCCACTTGAGTATGAGCCCGGCACCTGCTACTGCTACAACAGCCTCGGCACCTATGTACTATCGGCAGCAGTCCAGAAAGTTACCGGCCAGAAGATAGTAGACTATCTTGACACCCGCCTATGGCAACCGCTTGGCATCGAGAAACCCCGTTGGCTGGAAAGCCCTGCAGGAATCAACACCGGAGGATGGGGCCTGTACCTTCACACCCAGGACCTTGCCAAGATGGGTCTTTGCATCCTTAACGGAGGCAAGTTCGGAGGCAAGCAGGTGATACCTGCCGAATGGGTCGCAGAAATGTCTGCCAATCAGGTTCCGTCATGTCCTGCCGGAAGAAACGAGATCCAGATGCGCGAAAGCGGAGTGGATCCTGCTACAAGCGACTGGCTTCAGGGCTACGGCTATCAGATGTGGCGCTGCCGCCACAACGCTTTCCGTGCCGACGGAGCTTACGGACAGTACATAATCATAATTCCGAACAAGGATGCAGTAGTTGCCATGACAGCCAACATCGGTGACATGCAAGAGGAAATCAATCTCGTTTGGGATAACATTTTGCCCGCACTTTAATTGATTAAATATGAATAAGTTATCTTCTGTAATAGCGGCATTGTTCCTGGCAACTGCCGCGTGGGGCCAGCAAGCCCTTGGTCCCGGAACCGGACTGGTTTCCCCCGAAATCAATCCAGACCATTCAGTCACTTTCAGGCTTTTCGCCCCGAAGGCCATCTCTGTCCAGGTAACCGGAGACTTCATGAAAGGACGCGCAAACCTTGTCGAGGGTAAGGACGGGGTCTGGACTTATACCACTCCCCCTCTCGAGGGAGAACTCTACTCCTACGATTTCATCGTGGACGGAATGAAGACCATGGATCCATCCAACATCTACCGCAACAGGGATGTGGCAACCTGGACCAACATCTTCACCTTAAGTGCGGAAAAAGAAGACAAAGGCTGGTACTATGAGGTCCATGACGTACCTCATGGCACCCTTGCCCATGTCTGGTATGACAGTCCTACCTTGGAGTCTTCCCGCAGGCTCACTGTTTACACGCCTGCTGGCTACGAAGGAGGCAAGGCGAAATATCCTGTCCTCTATCTGCTTCATGGTTCCGGAGGAGATGAGGATGCCTGGACTGATCTCGGACGCACTGCCCAGATCATGGACAACCTTATCGCAGAGGGAAAGGCTAAACCGATGATCGTTGTCATGCCTAACGGTGTCTGGTTCAACAAGGCTGCTCCTGGAGCAGCTGTAAACATGTTCCAACCCACATTCGCCAACAGCCGTTCCCAGTCTACCATAGAAGTTGAGAACAGTTTCCCGGACATCATGAAATTCATAGAAAAGAACTACAGGGTCGCAAAGGGCTATGCCAATACCGCTGTTGCCGGACTCTCAATGGGAGGCCGCCAGTCTTGCATGCTGTCTTTGCACTATCCCGACAAGTTCGGTTATGTAGGTCTCTTCTCCGGAGTCGCCCAGCCTGATGGAAATGAAGCTGCCTTCGATGCCGTTTTCGCCGCTCATCCCAAGCTGTACTGGATCGGGTGTGGAAAGGATGACGGAATCATGGTCAATTCAAAGAAACTCAAGGCCTTCTGTGATGAGCGCGGCTATCCTGCCACCCTTTATGAATCAGAAGGCGGCCATATCTGGCGCAACTGGAGGGTTTATCTGACTATTTTCGCTCAGAAACTGTTTAAATAGACAAGCTGGATGGACAGAAGGGATTTCTTGAAAAGTTCAGCTCTGGCAACGGCGGCTTTGATGCTTGATTGGGAAAAAGCTTTCGCCTCAGGGGCATTTGCTCCTGAGGCTGGAAAGCCCTGGAAAGGATGGAAGGAAGGTCATTTCCAGGCTCACTTCATCTATACCGGAGTGGGCGAATCCATATTCATGATCTTCCCGGATGGGACGTCCATGCTGCTCGATTGCGGAGACCACAATGCGATCGGACGTGGCAAACTTGCCGTTCCTGTCCTTCCCTCTCCCGATAAGCATTCCGGGGAATGGATAGCGAGATACGTCAAAAGAGTCAATCCCCGTGGCAATAAAGTGGACTACATGATGCTGTCACACTACCACAACGACCACGGCGGGAGTGACAGTTTCTACGCAGACAAGGTCACCAGGGGCTCCGGCTGGTACACCCTGAGCGGCTTTTCCCAGGCAGCTGAATGGCTCGACTTCGGCAAGGCCTTCGACCGCTGTTGGCCGGAATATGATGATCCAATTCCTTTGATCCAATGCTCTGCGGACAATGTTAACCACATGAAGGGTTTCTACGAATTCATGACGAGGCACAGGGGCCTGGAAGTCGAGAAATTCAGGGTGGGAGCCGTAGACCAGATTGCGATGCTTCACTCTCAAGGAAAGTATCCCGGCTTCTCCATCAGGAACATTTGTGGCAACGGAAGGATTGCCGCCGAGGACGGAACCATTATCGACCTCTATGCTGACAGGAAGAAAGGCAATCCGATTTATTTCAATGAGAATGGAATGAGTCTCGGAATGATCATCTCCTACGGACCGTTCAAGTTCTACACTGCCGGAGACTTTTCTGACAGCTGGAAACTCCCCGACGGGACAACCTTTGAAATCGAAGAAGCCTTGGCCGATGTATGCGGCAAGGTCAATGTGGCAAAGATCAACCATCACGGCCATTATTCAATGCCGGCCAAACTTCTCTCCGCCCTTCAGGCAAGGGTGTATGTCAGCTGCGTATGGGACCAGCTTCACAACGTGGCACCAGTTATGGAAAGGATTGCAGACCGTTCCCTCTATCCCGGCGACAGGATTGTCTGTCCTGGAGTTTTCCCTAAGGAAAGAAGGGAGGAAGATGCTGGTAAGGCCTGGCTGGACGTGATCAACAAGTCTTCATTTGGAGGAGGACATATAGTGCTTGATGTCCCTAAAGGTGGTAAGGATTATTCAATAACTTACCTCACCGCCGACGACGAGTCGATGAAGGTGCTTAGCGTAATGGATTTCAAGTCCTGATATCTTATCTCAATTCAAACGAGGTTTCAGTCCTCAGAGGAGTACCATCCGAGGCGATTCCTTCTACGACAACCTTGAATCTCCCGGAGTAAGAGGGGGTACGGACCTGGATTTCAGTAGTACCTCCTGACTTGAGTTCTATCTGAGGGTGCCAGTAGAGGGTGTGACGGTAGTCATTCCCTCCTTCAGGCAGGTTCTTACAGGTATAAGCAACCGGATAGGCTTCACCTTGCCAATCCACAATCACGACGTTCCTGTCGAACTTGAATGAAGAAATGTCACCCTGTTTCGTAACGAAATCAACCACTCCATTGAAGATGGCATTGCCTAAAGAATAGTTGTAGGGATAGATGTAGATGTCGCCTATAAGCATGGAATCGAACTCAAGGAGCTTCTCGATATCCTTCACCGGAACACCGTCAATCATTACCAGCATATTGCCGGAGAACTCAGTGTTATCCCTGACAACTCCTTCCAGAACAGTCTGGATCTGAGGCTTGCCTTTTAAGTCCTTACGGATTCGAAGATCAGGTGTAATCTCCACCAGGGTCTCCCTTATGGTAGGAAAACGATGGAAGTCATCCAGGTGATATCTTTTGCAAAGCTCATCAGCAAGGAAAACTCCACCCCTCTTCGGAAGGAATTCGGAAAGGGTGTCAACTCCGACATTCAGCGATGAACCGAAAGATTTCATCCGCATCTCCAATGCAACACGGGTAGATTCAGATAGTTTGAGTGAAGGGATACCATGCACTTTTACTCCGAGGAAAGGAGTATCCATGACCAGACGGCATTCCTTTGAGTCATCCAGCCCGATTATCTCACAGACCATATCGCGTTTACCATACAGATTTCCAGTACGGAAGCTGACTGTTCCATCTGCTGCAATCTTTCCAGCATAGACATCCTCTGCATAACCGGGGAATGCGGCGACTGCAAGAAGGTCCATATCTGCCATTACAGATGATGCGTCTGCACCGAAAAGGCGTCCATGAAGGGTCTCGCCGTCCTTGTCTTCAGAACTGCCCTCAAACGGAGCGTACCTGGAACCGACAAAATCCACAAAGGTCTTTCCGGAAGGTGAGAATATCCCGTCTTCATGGAAAACGGAGATGCTCAGAGTCGCATCTGAAGCCATCCTATTGTCCAGGGATATCTTGGTAGTAGATGAAGTACCTGTGGATGGTTGGACGAACAACTCCACTGACCCAGAGGATTTGCTCTGGGCAACTCCGGAGTAAGAATAATTGGAAGGATCAACTATTTCTACCCCGCCCTTGATCCTGGCTCCAGAGGAAGTGTTGAAAACAGACAGGATCCTTGCGTCTGCAGACAGATCCCCCCTGCCACGGGAAGCAGCCGTATAGGCTACCAATGCATAGTTGCCGGTAGGGGCAGAAAGAGGAATCTGGACAGCTCCGGATCCCCTGCCCCCTACCAATGCGATCTTGGCAGAGACGAGCTGTCCGGAATCTGAAGATAATTCCAGATAGGCGACGCTGTTCTCAGAAGACAATCTGCCAGAGGATGGATTTATCGAGAAAACCGAACACCAGACCATGTCCCCGGCAAGGTAGACGTCCTTGTCAGTAGACACCCAGACTCTCTCGGTAACTCCTGAATAAGCATCCTGACAGAAGAGACCCAGAAGGATAGTCACAATAATGGCAATCTTTTTCATAACGACTTATTCTGATGGTGTTGGCCAGAATGCTGGTTTAATCTTTGTGCCTCCCAGGGCGGTACACTCCACACATTTCTTATTGACCCAGATGTCAGGAGAATCCTTGGGCCTCAGATCGTACATATACGCTTCGGCAGGAGAGAGCGGGGTCAGCATTCCTGACAATGTGACGGGAGGAGGGAGATTCCCTCCCGGCTCTGCAGGCGGGATGAAGAGATCTGAGATGTACATGCTCTTTTCAGAAACCCTTGAAGCCTCGATATACCCGTAAACAACCTCCAGAGGGTCATCATCCGAGAAAATGTTGCCGATTATCTGGCTCGGATCCGGCTGTGTGAGGGATCCCGTGGAAGTAGAGTTCACTTCGATCGAATGGAGGTACTCATAGCATTCTTCAGAGATGTTACGAGCCTGAAGCTTGATGAAATACAACGTCTGCATCCTGAGCTCCCTCCTGTCTATATCCAGGAATTTGTAACCTGAAATCCTTTCCCCTCCCGTACTCTTGGCTATGGCTAACCCTGCCTGATGGGAATTGTCATAACTCCAGCAATAGTAAAGTGGAGGTATACGTCCTTCATAGGACCTTACCCTCTGGGTTGCGGTGTCATAATAGTATTCGGCCATAAATTCCGCATGGAACTCCCAGATCTCCTCATAGTCCCAACGGAAACAGCCGGAGCCTTCAGTGGATGAAAGGCTGAGCCAAAGATGTGTGTAAGGATCGGCATAGATGTCATCGTCCCACGTGTAAGAAAGGTCATCTATCACAGGGGCCTTCTGGACCTCCCTCCATTCAGAAGAATAGAAAGTAGAACCAGTCAGAGGCGAAGCAAGACGAATTCTCAGCCTGTACTGCCTGTCTGGGGAAGCCGATCTCATATCTATGTCGAATGTGTTTGAAGGGTCTGAAGAATCAGGATGATACTCCTTTCCGGAATCATCCTCGATCCAAACCCAACCTCTGACAGGAGCAGACTCTTCTCCAGAAAGGGACTCGATGCAGCTCAAGGTGAAAGTGCTCACATCACCTATGAGTATGTCTCCCTCAACGACTAGCCCCTTGGTGTCACCAGGCCTGATGTCGGGGGTGAATTCATAGACACAGCCAACCGCTGACATGGCTGCTATGACCAGAGTTAATATCTTTTTCATCAGAAGAGGATGTTCAGGTTGATATAAGGTATCTGGGTAGCAAAGACACAGACGCGGTAACCCTTGAGGTTGCGTCCCTGGTCGGTAGAGTAGAAGACCGAATAGGTGTTTTTCCTTCCGGTCACATTGTAGCATCCCAAAGTAAGGGATGCATGAGTCAGGGCTTTCAGGTAATGTCCGGGATCGATGTTCAATGCAAGGTCGAGGCGGAAATAATCCGGAATCCTGTAACTGTTCCTTGCCGAATAGGCCAGACGGTAACCTCCTCCATACTGGTAGTAACCGACAGGGATCGTCACGGGACGTCCTGTGGAATAGTCCAAGTTGGTCGAGAGACTGTACCTGGCCGTGATTGCATAATTCGCTACAAGCTTGAAGTCATGGGGTTTGTCGTATGCAGCACTGTACCATTCTCCTCGGTTGATCGTGTTTATGCCACGGTCCTCCATTTCCCTCAGGAAAGTACGGGAATAGGAATAGGATGCCCAGCCACTAAGTTTGCCAATCGTCTTTTTCGCCATGAATTCGACTCCATATGCCTTTCCTTTTGTCCGGACCAGGTCGTCGGCAAGATGGTCATTCATGACTAGGGTAGCGCCTGACTTGTAGTCGAGCTCGTTCCACGTGTTTTTCCAATAGCCCTCAAGGGACAAATCAACCTTTCCGTCAAACACCGTCCAGTACATACCGCTTGCAGCCTGCCAACCATCAACAGGAAGTATTTCTTCATCACACAGCTTCCAAGTGTCCATCGGAGAGATTGCCGTAGTGTTAGAGATCAGATGAATATACTGTCTCATGGAATTGAAACCTGCCTTGAAAGAAAGGTTGTTGTTGACTGAATATTTTCCCGAAAGCCTGAATTCAGGTCCCGCATAGAACTTGGCGGGGGCCTTTGCATAGAAGGATGAGACCCTGACTCCGTAATCCAAAAGGAATTTTTCTCCGGCAGTCCATTCATCACCTAGATATACGGAAGGCTGAAGGGCATATTCAGTTTCCAGTGACCTTTCAATAACAGCTGAACCGGGGATCATCGGCTTGATGTGACCTCCTTCAAGGGCATAGCCCAGAACCTCGGTGCCATAACTGACAACATGATGGTCACCGGCAGTCTCGAACTTGAGCCTCGCGAAAGCCTGGTTGATTGCAGTTTCCAGGTTGAATGCCTCATATTCAGAAGAATATGGCGTCTCATCCAGGGTATTACCGTAAAGATCAATACCTGTGCTGAACGAGAATGACGTCCGTCCTGCACCCTTATGCTTCCACCTCAGAGCTGCATTCAGGCTATTATAGTGGAAGGTAGTGTCGGGGCTGAATGAGAAATTGTCCTTGGACCAATAGCCGTAAAGCTGGATGGTGTTGTTGTCATTCGCCTTATGCGTGAGACCGAAATTGAGGTCAGCGAAATCGGCCGTACCATCCTTGTAATTGCTGCTCTTTATCCTCTTGAGCATCCAGTCGGAATAAGTCATACGTCCGCCAAGCAGGAAGGAAGTCTTCCCTTTCTTCAGAGGTCCCTCAAGGTGAAGACGACTGGTCATCAGACCTATTCCAAGGGATCCGTTAATCTTTTCGAAACTGCCGTCCTTACCCTTGACATCCAGAACCGAAGAGACTCTTCCGCCATACTCGGCAGGGATGGAACTCTTGAGCAACTCGACGCCTTCCACCACATCCGGATTGAATGCCGAAAAGACGCCGAACATGTGGCTGGGATTGTAGATTGTACCTTCATTGAATAGGATCAGGTTCTGGTCTGCAGAACCTCCACGGACGTTGAAACCACCGGATGCCTCTCCTACGGTCTTGACACCCGGAAGGGTCAAGACTGCGCGAAGGATATCTCCCTCACCGAAAGCCGAAGGAATCTTGTTGATAGTCTTTATACTAACCCTTTCCAATCCGATTTTGGCAGTACGGTGATTCATCCTGGTGTCAGCAGAAATCATCGCACTGTTAAGCATGGTCACCCTTTCTGTCATAGTCAGGTCAAGGCCTCCGGGTCCGTTGACTACGACTTTAAGGTGCATGTCCTGCTTTGTCAACTCGTTGAAGTTGATGACGTTTTCGCCAACAGGAATCGTTATTGAATACTGTCCCCTGGCATCTGTCAGGGCGTAAGTAGAAGTGTTGTCATCCCAAACAGTGACATCTGGAAGCGGCTGGCCCGTAGCTGCATCCCTGACGGTACCTGAGACCTTGACCTTACCACGCTGGGGATAGGCGGGATCTCCAATCTGATAGATCTTGTTCTGATACATTGCACGAACAGATTCCTCAAGGGAATCCAGACGGGCAAGTTCCTCGGCCATGTCCTTCATGAAATAGCCCTCGGGAAGGTTTTCCCTGTCACTCCTGTTCTTCTGGAAAGAAACTGAAGGTGTCTCCATGTGGATTGCGGAACGGTTGACCTCATGCCACCGGGCGGCTGCCCTTTCAACAGGTCCGGGTCCTGAAGCAGGCAGGATGATCTGTTTTTGAAGCCTTTGGAAAGCCTTCTTCCCTTTTACTTTGGAAAGGACTCCGTCTTTCAAGGACCATTGCCTGCGGTCAATCTTATAATATGTGATCAGCTCCGAACGGTAATCCGGATCGATGTACCCCAATTCCCTTACCGTGTTGTGGTCTCCCGGAAAAGACAGCATTTTTTTGTCCACCCTTTCCAGCAAAGCGATATCGCCATCCATCAAGACTTCATAGAAGCCCTCTTCAGCACTGTCCACTCCAAGATAACTCAAGTTTACGAACTTGCGGTCTCCCATGGTGAACCAAGGGATCTGGCGACTGTCCGGAATTATGGAAACATGGTCCTCGTCCTGCCTCACGCTGATTTCCTGAAGGGACGCATCGTAGTCGATCAGGACATCGGGATACAAGACTCCGTCGAAGATGACTGAACCGGTCTTCGATCCGGTGTGATCCAGATAAGGGGTACCATTGAAGGTGGCGGAATTGTAACGCCTTGAAACCCGGCCCCTGAACAGGATCGGCTGTCCATCGTCCCCTACGACTCCCTGGGCCGAACCAGGCAGGAAGGACAGCAGGAATATGGCTATCGCCACGCAGGTTTTTCTTGACATTATCTATTAAGTTGTCTACTTGACTCTCAATTTCTTTCCAAGACGGAGAGTTGTCCTCTCAGAGATTCCGTTAAGCTGGCAGAGTTTCCTGACAGTAGTGTGGTACTTGCGGGCAAGGGCGCCAAGGGTGTCCCCCTGCCTGATAGTGTGGTACTGTGCAGAAGCAGCTGCTTTCCTCTCAGCCTCAGCCTTCTTCGCAGCCTCTTCCCTATCCTGGGTGTCGCCCTCAATGATGTCTATCTCTTCCTGCTCATCTTCGGGGACATAATTACTGGAAGCATTAAGATACTTCTTCTTCAATACGAAAAGTCTGTGCCTTAAGACACCGGAATGGAAATCAATTAGCCACTCAGGATCAAATGCATAGCCTTTGTAGCGGGTCTCGAAATGGAGATGCGGACCTGTCGAACGACCGGTGGATCCACCGAGCCCGATTATCGAACCAGCATCCACCCACTGGTCTTCCGAGACAATTATCTTGGAAAGATGTGCGTAAAAGGTTTCCAAACCGTTCTCATGCCTTATCACTACCAGATTGCCATAAGCCTTGTAATACTTCGCCATACGTACCCTTCCTCCAAATGCGGCATAAACGGGAGTACCTGTCTGCAAGGGCAGGTCCACACCCTGGTGCCTGCGCCTGTGGCGGTAGCCGAACTTGGAATAGACATCAGTCTGGTTTGGACAGCGGTATCCACTCAGGGAATCGACTATCCAAAGGCCGATTTCGTCGGGAAGGGTCTCAAGGGATACCCGGTAGGGATCGGGATACTCGTGTTCCCAGTTATCGGAAAACACTTTACTGTCCAAGGCATAGCTGGGATCCTTGTAGTACTTCCAAGTGTAGTCGGAGAAAAGAAGGATCTTTACTCCTGGGTCAGCAGTGTCAAGGGTATCCATGGCATTTGAATTGGTGCCATCCATGGATTGTACGGGCTGGAAAGCCGGCCTGGGAACGATCAGTTCCGCCTGCTTTTTCGTTCTGATGGTCGTGTCCTGCGCTTCGGCAGGTGTCCAGGATATTATCGAGACAAGGGCCATGACAATGGTGCTTGCCGACAGTTTATTTAAAATCATCAAGTTGTCTTTAAAGTTTAGCGTCAAATCTTTCAATGAGCAGCTGCTTCGTCTGTTCAATCTTCTCTTTCAACAAAGCGTCCGATGTTGCCTCACAGATGAATCTGAGGTAGGGTTCCGTGTTGGAAGGACGGATGTTGAACCACCACTCGGGGAACTCTACACGGTAACCGTCGAAATCCATCTGGGCAGTAGGGGTTTCATGTGAGGTAAAAAACTCCCTGACAGCATCCATCGCTCCCTTCTTGTCCTCTATACGGAAATTGATCTCCCCGGAATTCTGGTAGCGTGCAATCTTGCCGATAAGTTGGCTCAGCGAGACTCCCTTCTCCTTCATGGAAGCCACCACCCTCAGGATCAGCATCGAAGCTAAAAGACCGCTGTCAGAGTAGAAGAAATCCTTGAAATAATAATGTCCGGCCAGTTCTCCCCCCCAGACTCCATCGAGCTCACGGAGTTTCTTGGCAGCAAAAGCACGGCCGACTTTCCAGGTTTCCATCCTGCATCCCATGGGAGTCAGGTATTCGCCAACTGCCTTGGAACTGCGTATGTCCTGAAGAACGATCCCGGTCAATCCCCTCTCCTCAACGTAATAATGGCCAAGGACAGCTATCATGAGGTCGGGAGAAATGAACTTACCTTCATTGTCCACGAACATCACCCTGTCGGCATCACCATCGTAGATGACTCCCACATCGGCCCCAACTTGCTTGACCAGGGCCTGGAGAGGTTCGACATTCTTGAGGATAAGTGGATTGGGCTCATGGTTGGGGAAATTGCCATCCATCTCCTCGAAGATGTAGGCAGGACTGTCGCCGAATATTTCCCGTGCATAGAGGCCGGCCATTCCATTGGATATGTCAATGGCAATCTTGAGGCCGGAATAATCCCCTTTGAACTGAAGCAGGAAATCAAGATAGTCTTTATGAATGTCCATAGGGACAACCTTTCCCCTCTTATCTGCTACCGGAGTCGGTCTTCCTTCCTTTATCCAATCCTGGATCTGTCCCAAGCCTGAATCGAGGCCGACCGGGAGGGCATTCTCCCTTGAGACCTTCATTCCATTGTATTCCCTAGGATTGTGGGACGCAGTAATCTGAACCGAAGCCTTGAAACCATAGTTCGCAGTTCCAAAATAGACCATCGGAGTCGTACTGAGACCGATATCGTAAACATCGGCACCGGCATCCGTAATTCCCTTCAAAAGATAATCGTGTACCTCGGGAGAGGAGGTACGGCAGTCACGTCCGACCAGGACCTTGTCTGTCCCCAAAAGTTCAGGAATAAAATAACCAACCTTGTAGGCGGTGTTCTTGTCGAAGTCCACATTATAGACTCCACGTATGTCATATGCATGAAAAGCTCCCATTGCCTTATTTGATTTTCGTTGTATATCTTGCTGAAACCTTACCCTTGGCAATACCTACCAACTTCTTGGAAATAATTTTCTTACGGATCGGTGCCACATGATCCACGAAAAGGTCTCCATCCAGATGGGACATCTCGTGCTGGACCATCCGACAGGCAAACTTGTCGAATGTCTCTGTCACTTTCTCCAACTTCTCGTTGTAGTACTCAACCGTCATGCTTTCAGGACGGACGACATCGCAATATATTCCAGGAACGCTGAGGCAGCCTTCGGAATACTCGCACTTCCTGCTGCTTTCCTCAAGCACGACAGGATTTATCATTACCCGCGTAAAATCGTTCAGGTAGGGATAAATGTCCACCATGTCGCGACCGTCAACTATCAACACCCGGACGCTCTCCCCTATCTGGGGGGCAGCAAGTCCGCAACCCTCAGCCTTTGCAAGGGTCTCCTTGAGGTCTGTGATCAAGGAAGCCAGATATTCCTTATCGCCCAGGTCAGCCGGGACGGCTACTTTCCTGAGCACCTCGGAACCATATAAATAAATAGGTCTAACCATAATGCCTGTTATAGTCCGTTGTTCTTCCGGTCAAGGTAGCCTTGAAGGATTATTGCGGCGCTTATCTTGTCAACCGAATTCTTGTCACGCCTGTCTTTGGCCTTCATGCCACCTTCAATCATCGCCCTGTGGGCCAGTACTGAAGTGAACCTTTCGTCTTCAAGGGTCACCGGAATGCCCGGGAAACGCTTCGAAAGGACTTTCAGGAACACTTCGACGTCGGCAGCTGCCTCGGAAGGAGTGTTGTCCATGTTGACGGGAAATCCCACCACGAATCTTGATACGGTCTGCGTTGCAGCATAATTTTTGAGATAATCTATTATCTTTGCAGCAGGAACAGTGTCAAGGGCGGAGGCAAAGATTCCGAGCGGGTCACTTACCGCAACCCCGACGCGCTTGCGTCCGTAATCTATGCCTATTATCCTGTCCATGAACTTGCAAAGTTAAAGAAAAAGGCCATCAAGTCAAAATTATATGTCCAAAGATAAAAAAGGAAGAGCTACAATCAATTACAGGCTTACCTTGGTAGATGACGACACCCACGATAAACTGTGGTCCAGGAAGTTCAGCAAGCTGAACGTCCTGATCGCCGCCATTACCTGTCTGGTGGTGCTGCTCACACTCATCTGGTGCCTTGTCGCGTTCACTCCTCTAAGGACTTTCATCCCTGGCTATCCGGATGCAAAGACAAAGTACGACGCTATACAGAATGCTATAAGGATCGACTCCCTTGAGAATGTAATAACCAAATGGGAGTTCTATTCAGAGAACCTACGCAGGGTAGTAGAGGGAGAAGAGCCCCTGAAGATAGACAGTCTCATGGAAGCCCGGAAGGGTCAGAAGGAGATTACCGAAAAGGATCGCGCAGCCCTTGCGATGAAGGATTCTCTCCTTAGGAAGGAAGTAGCCGCGGAGGACAGATTCAGTATTACATCCGGGAGGCCGCAAACCCTTCCTATTGAGGGCATGCACTTCTTCACGCCGTTGAAAGGAGTGGTTTCACAGGGATATGACAAGGCCCTTCATCCTTACCTTGATGTTACGGCCCCTAATAATTCGGTGGTAATGTCAGTTCTGGACGGAACTGTGATTTCCGCAGGATGGACAGATGAGGAGGGTTACACTATAAGGATCCAGCACGACGGAGACATCATCTCCGTTTACAAGCACAACCAGAAGCTCATGAAAAAGACCGGTGACAAAGTCAGCGCCGGCACCCCTATCGCTATAGTAGGAGGAACCGGAAGCACTGCTGACGGAGATCATCTGCATTTCGAGCTTTGGCACAAAGGAGAGGCTGTCGATCCCACAAAATACATTAGTTTCTGATGGAGAAACGAAGGATAGCGATACTCGGATCCACCGGATCCATAGGGAGGCAGACCCTTGATGTAATCAGGGCACACAGTGACCTTTTCGAGGTCGAACTCCTTACCTGCAACAGCAGCTTCATGACCCTGGCTGCACAAGCTCGGGAATTCGATGCCAATAACGTAGTAATATGTGACGAGACCCGATACAAAGCCTTGTACGACGCTTTGGAAGGCACTGACAGCAAGGTCTTCTCCGGGATGAAATCCGTATGCGACCTGGTTGCGAGCGACAGGGTTGATATAGTGGTTGCATCCATGGTTGGCTTCAGCGGACTTGTTCCGACTATCGCTGCCATCAAGGCCGGGAAAGTAATCGCCCTTGCCAACAAAGAGACCCTCGTGGCAGCCGGATCCATAGTAATGGAACTATCTCGCAAATACAATTCACCTATACTACCGGTAGATTCCGAGCATTCCGCAATATTCCAGTGCCTGATGGCCGCACAGGGTAACAAACTCAGCAAGATCCACCTGACCGCTTCAGGAGGGCCCTTCAGGACCTGGTCAAAGGAACAGATCTCTGCTGCCACCAAGGACATGGCCTTGAAGCATCCCAACTGGAGCATGGGGGCCAAGATTACGATCGATTCAGCCACTATGATGAACAAGGGCTTCGAAGTAATCGAGGCAAGATGGCTGTTCGACACTCCCCTGGGCAAGATCAATGTAGTCGTCCATCCGGAATCCGTCATCCACTCAATGGTAGAGTTCGAGGATGGAGCAGTGATCGCCCAGATGGCGTCTCCTGACATGAGGGAGCCTATTCAGTTCGCTCTGGGGTTCCCTGAAAGGCTCCCCCTCAACAACAGGAAACTGGATTTCGCCGAGCTCGGCACACTTTCATTCTTTGAACCGGATTTGGAAAAATTCCCGGCACTTGGCCTTGCATTCAAGTCTTTGGAGAGAGGAGGAAACATCCCATGCGTGATGAATGCTGCCAATGAATCCGCAGTTGCCGCATTCCTGAAGGATGATATTCCTTTCTATGGTATTTCCGACATTGTCGGAGAATGCATGGAAAAGGCTGATTTTATCGAAGAGCCAACCCTGGAAGACATATTCCAGACCAACTCTTCTGCCCGTACCCTAGCTGACGGAATGATACTACAAATGAAAAAGAAATCCTGAAGCCATGGAAGTTCTTATGAAGATATTGCAAGTGATCCTTGCACTATCGGTCCTGATCGTCATACACGAATTCGGTCACTTCTCTTTCGCGAAGTTGTTTGGTATCCGCGTGGAGAAGTTCTTCCTCTTTTTCGACATAGGATCCAGCAAACTTTTCAGCACCAAGGGGAAATTCTTTACCCGTCTTTTCCCAAAAGCAAAGGATTGGGAGACTGAATATGGCATCGGCTGGCTGCCTCTCGGCGGTTATTGCAAGATCAGCGGCATGATTGACGAGAGCATGGACACGGAGGCTCTCAAGAAGGATCCGCAGCCTTGGGAATTCCGTACCAAACCTGCCTGGCAAAGGCTTCTAGTAATGGTCGGCGGGGTTCTTTATAATTTCATTTTTGCCATACTCTGTTACATAGCCATTATGGCGATATGGGGCAGTTCATACATCCAGAACGAAGGCAGCAGCATCTACCCCAACGAACTCGGAATAGAAATGGGCTTCAAGGCCGGTGACCGGATACTCAGCATGGACGACTATGTCCCGGAGAATTTCGGAATGCTTCAAGCAGACCTTGCCCGCAGGAACGTTGAAAAGGTCACTGTCCTCCGTGACGGAGACACCCTTGACATCTACATAGACCACTCCATGATCGGAGATGTGCTTAACACTCCCGACATGTTCGACCTCGCAGTTCCTTTCGTGATTGATTCCCTCATGAAGAGTTCTGCCAATTTCGATTCAGGTCTCCTCCATGGTGACCGGATCGTGGCCCTTGACAGCATAAGTACCCCGTTCATCCAGGACATGAAGGCATACCTTGCCGGAGTGCCGGGAACCATAGTGAATGCATCCGTGCTCCGTGGGACCGACACATTGACCATACCGGTCCAGGTAGACTCCCTGGGCAGGATCGGGGCCTACACGCAGGTTCCTTCCTACACCACTAAGACATATTCGGTGATTGAAGCCATCCCTGCAGGATTCGACCTCACTTTCAGCACAATAGGAGGTTATCTGCGGGACCTCAAGCTCCTGGCCACTCCTAAGACCGAGGCCTACAAGTCCGTCGGCAGTTTCATCGCCATCGGGCAGGTCTTCCCTTCCACATGGGACTGGTTCCGCTTCATCCACATCCTGGCACTTCTTTCAATAATGCTGGGAGTGATGAACCTGCTTCCTATCCCCGCCCTTGACGGAGGACACATTGTCTTCTGCCTCTATGAGATGATCACCGGCCGCAAACCGAGCGACAAGTTCCTCGAAGTGGCCCAGGTCATCGGAATGATCCTCCTCCTGCTGCTGATGGTACTCGCCTTCGGCAACGACATCAGGAGACTTATCCACTGATAAACCCTATTTCAGTAATATTATGAAACTCATGTCTATCATCTCAGCACTTCTGGGACTCTTCGCCGGCAGCAGCCAGGCCGACCTCAATGTCGCCGAATTCGCAGCCCTGCTCAGTGAAGGCAAGGCTGCTCTGGTCGACGTACGCACTGCAGAGGAATATTCCGCAGGACATATTCCCGGAGCTACCAACATCGATTTCAACTCAGCTGATTTCATCGAACTTTTCAAAGCCTCAGTACCCAAGGATTGTCCTGTGGCAGTCTATTGCAGGACCGGAAAGCGCAGCGGCGAAGCATCTGCAGCGCTTGTCAAGGCCGGTTACAATGTCAACAACCTTATCGGAGGGTACCAGGCATGGACTGATGCCGGACGTCCGGTTAATGTCTATCCTGTCGAGAGATTCTACTCGGACAGCAACCTCCCCATTGACATTACCCTGATCAAGCACGGCACCCTTGCCTTTTCTTTCAAAGGTAAATGGATCCATGTCGATCCCGTCACGGAACATGGAAAACCTACCGACTATGGAGCTGAATTCCCCAAGGCGGACGCCATACTGATCACCCACGAGCATGGCGACCATCTGGACGAGGTTGCCATCAATCTGCTGTCAAACGACAACACAAGGCTTGTAATGAACCACAAGAGCTGGGACAAGATCGGCCATGGTGTCGTTATGGAAAACGGTGAGACAGGCAATCTCCCCGGCCGTGTAATCATCTTCGCAGTACCCGCTTACAACACTACAAAGGGACGCGAGAACTTCCATCCCAAGGGCAACGGCAACGGATATGTCCTGTTCTTCGACGGATTCAGGGTATATGTCGCAGGAGATACCGAGTTCATACCTGAAATGGCGGAACTGGAAGACATCGACGTCGCTTTCCTCCCGGTCAACCAACCCTACACCATGACAGTTGACCAGTGCGTGACCGCAGCCAGGATCATCACTCCCAAGGTCCTGATCCCCTATCATTTCAGCCAGACTGACTTGTCTGAGCTCCCCTCCCGACTGCCTGGAATCAAGGTTCTGCTTAGGGATATGAAGTAAATAGTTTGCTAAGGAAATCACGGTGTGTTCAGATTCTCAGATAAGATTCCTTGAAGCACCTCTGACGTGATTTGCAACTGACTGACTTTCAATAAGAAGCGGATTGGCCATCCAGGCTTTTTGCGGGGATGGCCTAATGACAATTACCAGGTTCCCAACTATTTACAAATCACGCCCGTTCATTATTTCCTATTAGTGTTTGTACAAGGTGTAATTCCATGGCCAAGACCTTGAACAGGATGTTGCAGTATAGCGCATATTTCCGTTCATGGTCCCAAGGCTAAGATTACACCTTGAACAATATCACAAAAATAGACAGCTGGAATTCCAGCTGTCTTTTTAGTCTGGTCGGGATGATCCGACTCGAACGGACGACCCCTACGTCCCGAACGTAGTGCGCTAGCCAACTGCGCTACATCCCGATTGCTCCTTAGCTGAGCTTGTTGATGTAGACTGCGATGCCGCTCTTGAGGTTGGAAGCCTTGTTCTTGTGGATAACACCGATTTTTGCAAGCTTGTCGATCATTGCATAGACCTTCGGTGCGCCTTCCTCGGCAGCCTTCTTGTCAGTTGTGTTCCTAATTGCGCGGATCGCGTTCCGCGTCGACTTTGCATAATACTTGTTATGCAATCTGCGCCTTTCGCTCTGGCGATTGGCTTTTTTTGCTGATGCGTGATTTGCCATCGTTTCTATTTTTTAATATTTTGGTAGTGGGTAGGAGAATCGAACTCCTATTGCGGGAATGAAAATCCCGAGTACTAACCGTTATACGAACCCACCAAATAGCCTAAAAGGCGCTATTCGCCAAATTGGGATGCAAATATAGAGATTATTTTTGACCCGTCAAAATAAATTTAGCCTTCTTCCCAACTAATTTTCACTAGTTTCATCCTTGCTCCATTCAAAGGAGTAGAGCAAGGACTCCGTCTGGCGCATGTACTGCCGTTTGTCATACTTTGCGGCATAGACCCAGGCCTCCAGCACAATAATGTCCTTTCCATCCTTGCTGTAGAAGGAATGGGAGACGAAGGGACCACCCATGAAATCATTGTAAACCTCCCAGAGTCCCCTGGTCTCTGCGAAATCCAGGTCATGGTAACGCAGGAACTTGACCCCGGGGGTAATGTACTGGCTGGTGATCATGTAGGTGTTGTCAAACATGCCGGGGACATAGTTCTTGAGGAAGGCATCACGATGCGCTATGATGTTCTCCTCCGTGAAAGGATCTTCTTCAGTCACCGGATACTTGTAGATGAACACACCCTGGGTGGTATACTGTTTCTCATCGGCGATCCAGATGAAGTCATCCGTCTTTTTCTTCAGGTTGTAACCCATGGGGAAATGGACCTTTCCGCCAATCATCTCCTCGACAACCAGGGAAAGTGGAGTCTCCTCATAGAGAAGAGTATTGGTTATGACACGGTTCCTCTCTGCCTGTTCGATGGCTCCGGCGACGTTCTCGCCATTCTTCTGAAGAACGACTATCGCTGAATCAGGGCAGCTCGCATTGAGCTGGATGACACACTGCGGCTTTGCCCAGACGTCAGTGCGATAGACGACGCCCTGCTTCTGGACGGTAGTGTCAATATTGAATATGACTATGTTCCTGTGGTACTTGAACATATCGGTGAAAGAGCCGGGAGCAAGATTGACCAGGGAATAGAGCGGTTCCCTCTGTGGAAGGAACTCGCAATCCCTCGCGAGGATTCCCCTGACTTCGTTTCCAAGGTTTCCCTCCCAGGAATCCCGGTCGATGACCACAATTACCTCTCCTGCCATACCGCTAACGTTAGGCAGGAGAGCTCTGCTGCTGGACTTGCATGAAATAGCGGCAATAACCATCACGGCCATTGCCGCTAACTTGAATAAAGTTTTCATAACACACGAAATTGGTAATGCAAAGTTACAATCAGTCCTTCTATATTTCCAAAAATAAAAAATCTCGCAACCGGGATAAATGGCATTGATATTCAGCTTGTTAGAATTACAAAATCTCTCGCAACGTCCAGAGGTGTGTTCAGGAAGGATACGGCAGGGCGGAACCAAGCCACCCTCGGTGCTGGAAGAGGGGGAACGGAGCGAAGCGAACTGTGGGACGAGAGAAGCTATTTGGCATTCGGGTCGATGCCCCGATGCCAGAAGCGGGAGGTGATGTCGGTCAAACGGTAGTCCGGCTTGGAAGAGGTGTCGTGAGTAACCTTGTAAAGACGTTGGTTGGTAGTGGGAGAGTTAAGGGGGCCGAAATGCTCTAGATAAGGCCCGATCTTGACGTAGTCAAAGGTCATGTAAAGAGCCCTCTCGACATCACGGCGTCCTGAATATAAAGCCGGAGCCAGACCTATGGAACGGACATGGTCGGCAAGGGCTATAAGGGTCTCCGGGTCATTCCCCTCGCCCAGGAAAAGGAAGCAATCAACTCCGAAATTGTCAGCGACCAGCTTGTCGATGACATCGGCGGTAAGTTCTTCTCCGACATCCTCTTTAAGGAAAGGAGAATGGCACCCAACGCAATTACCTTGGCAGTTGCTGATGTCAACCGCCAAGGTAACTCTGTCAGGTATCTCCTCGATGACCACGGAGGTCATCTCGGGAACGTATTTAATCATATCCTGGTCTTCTCGACGTAGACTGGAGCCGATGCCTTCACCGTCTCGCGTGAGCCTTCATGGATGTAGAAGCGGTGCTCGGCCTCGATCTGACGCATCTCACTGAAAGAAGAGACTCTCTTCAGATAACCGATGACGCGGGTAAGGTAGTCGAGATTATGGCTGCCGCACTTGGGGCAGACCTCCAGGGTATCCTTGCTGATGTAACCGCAATCGTTGCAGACAGTATTGCGGCAGTTGAAGGTAAAATAGTTGGTGCCGTAGTGGGCGGCGGTCTTCAGAAGCTGCCTGTACTGGTCCTTGGACAGATGCTCGGCCACGTTCATGTGGAGGGCTGAGCCACCGTCGAGATGCTTGACATAGTCGTTGCCATGGAGCTTGAACTTGTCGATCATCGAGAGGGTGTCATCCTCAGGATTGTAGAAATACGAGCTGTACATGTTGTGCTTGGGAGACACGTAGAAGCCGTCCTTCTGGTCCCACCTGTAATTCTTTCCGGAAAGGTTCTCACCGGGAACGAATTCGGTGTTGAACATCGCATCGGCAGTCTTGTCCTTCCTGTTAGCCCTGTTGATGGTCTCGAGGATGGTATCCACGAACTCGTTGTACTCAGGGTTGGGGCTGATGGTCAGTCCAAGGAATTCAGCTGCATCTGTCAGACCATTGACACCGACGGTAAGGTACTGGCGCTTCATGTCGATGAAACCAGCCTGGTACACATCCAGCATGCGAGCCTTAAGGAAGTCCTTGATGATCTCGTTGAAAGCGACCTGATACTTGTGAACCCTCTCGGTCTCCTCGGTCACGGCTGCGCGGATGTAGTCGTACAGCTGGTTCTTGTCGTAATCACCCCTCTGGAGAGCCTTTCCGCCATCGATCATTATTCCCTTCTTCTCAAGGAAATAACGCCTTGTGGCAAGCTGGATAAGGCGGTTGAGGTTGATGGTCATGACAGACTTGGAACCTGTCGAAACCGAAGCCGTTCCCATAGAGTACTGATGGGTGGTGTGGTTGTGAGAGGCATCGCTCTTGTCGAGGTCAGTCAGGGAATTACGCAGGCGGCAGCAGCTTGCGAGGCTGTCCGGGCTGTCGGAAAGGTAGCAGAAGAAGCTGTGACCCTTTGACCACATCTCTGCGGTAAAGTCGGCATAGTCTGGATCGGCGAAATCGTCGGCTCCATCGGTAAGGAGGGCCATGGTCTCAACGGGGAAAGTCAGGATGTAGTGGTTCCTTTCCTGGTTGAACCAGTTCATGAAATGCTTCTGCAGCCATGAGAGGGTGTCCCACCTGGGAGCGCTTCCGTCCGGGAAACGGAAGTCTCCGAATACACCCCTGAAATAAGGCTCGTCGAAGTAGCTGATGTTCCAGAACACTGTCTGGTAGCCCCTGTTACCTGCAGGCATGTTCATGGAATGCACGACCTGCTGGAAATAGTTGTCGATGACCTTGACAAGCGTTCTCTTCTTGACGTTCATCTCTACGACATCCTCGAGATGGTCGATGTAGTCGTCACCATAGTCCTTCCTGATGAAGTAGTCGAGGTACATGAGGAATTCAGGTGTGGCGACAGCTCCCATGAACTGGGAAGAGATGGAATAGACGAGGTTGATAAACTCGCCGCAGAATGACTTGAGGTCGGTCGGAGCTATTGACACTCCGCCAAGGTTCCTCAAACCGTCAATGAGGAAGGGATACATCGTGATGGCCACGCAATAAGGGTAGCCGGGAGTACCGCTCTCGTCATGCTTGTAGAGGACATGGCTCTCGAGGTCCTTGATGTACTGGCTCGCCAGGTTGCGTCCGTACAGGGCCTTGATCTTGTCCTTCATGATGTAGCGGTTCTGCTTGATGTTGTTCTCCTTGTAGAGTTCCTGGCCAAGGGTGACAATGTTCTTGCGGGTTACATTGGCGTTGGCATCGAACTTTGAGCCGGTTGCAGCATTGGAGGCAGCGATATAGTCCTTGATGAAGTCCCTCTTCTTCCGGAGGTCGAGTCCGGCATCGAATTTCTCGATGTAGGCGATCGCGACTTTCTTGTTGATCGACATCAGGCTCTCTTCCACCTGACGCCTGATCTCACGACTCGTGATCTTGTCATAAATGTAGAGGTTCTCAGCAATAGACACCACTACAGCCTCGGGACACTCTTCGCCGGCCGTCTTGTAGGCCTCGCGAATTCCGTTCATCAGTTTGACCTTGTCGTACTCTTCAAACGAACCGTTGGTCTTTCTTACAGTTACATCCATGAATATATATATTGTGATAAGTTATTGTCGTAGGTCATCAGTCCCTTCCCGGGGGTTAAAGAGGTTCGGACTGTCTTCGGCAGTCCGAACCTTCTGACGCAAATATAGCAGATAAATCGTGCTCTGGGTAAAAGAATTTGTTAAAGTTATCAACAACCAGGTAACGATATTGTTAATTCACTATCTGCTAATGGGTTATAGGAATATGTATTTTAGAATAAATAAAATTGCCAAAACGATCATGAAGGCGCTTACTTTCTTGGCCTTTCCGGTGCAGAGGTTAAGCACCACATAGGCGATAAGGCCGATGAGGATACCATGAGAAATGGAATATGTCATGGGCATCAGGATCATGGTCAGGTAGGCAGGGATAGACTCCGAGAAATCCTCGAGAGGAATGTCCTTGATCGGGCTTAGCATGAAGAGTCCTACTATCACAAGGGCAGGGCAAACCGCCGAGCCGGGGATGGCAGTGAATATCGGAGCGAAGAACAGCGCCAGCACGAAACAGCCGGCAGTTGCGGCTGCGGTAAGACCGCTGCGTCCTCCCTGGGCGACTCCCGAGGCACTTTCGACATAGGTGGTGACAGTGCTGGTTCCGAGGCAGGCTCCGGCCATGGTACCGATAGCATCCGCAAGGAAAGCCTGGTTCAGGCGGACCGGTTTGCCCTTCTCGTCAACCATGTCAGCCTTTGTGGTCACTCCAACAAGGGTACCGATGGTGTCGAACATATCCACGAACAGGAAGGTGAACACGACGACCAGCATGTCGAGGCTGAAGATCTGGCTGAAATCGAACTTGCAAAAGATGGGGGCAATGCTCGGAGGGGCGGAAACAAAACCGGAGAGCTTGGTGATACCCATTGGGATACCGATGAGGGCGGTAGCGATGATACCGATCAGAAGGGCACCCGGGATGTTGAGGATGACGAGGATACCTGTGATGATCAGACCGATCACGGAAAGGAGACCGGGGCCGCTGGTCAAGGTTCCTAGATCGACGAGGGTAGCCTCGCTGCCGACCACGATACCTCCACTCTTAAGACCGATAAGTGCGATGAACAGACCGATACCTGCGCCGATAGCCTTTCTCATGGACATCGGCAAGGCATTCACAATCGCCTCACGAACGTTGGTCAGAGTCAGGATGACAAAGATGAAACCCTCGATGAGGACTGCTGTAAGAGCGAACTGCCATGAATAGCCCATACCGAGGCAGACCGAATAGCAGAAGAATGCATTCAGGCCCATTCCGGGAGCCAGGGCAAACGGGAGCTTAGCATACATGGCCATCACCAGGGTGCCGATAATGGCGGCAATGGCGGTAGTAGTGAACAAGGCATTCTTGTCCATGCCGGTGTCGGCAAGGATGGACGGGTTGACGGCCAGGATGTAGGACATCGCGAGGAAGGTCGTGATACCAGCCAGGATCTCAGTCGAGACCTTCATCTTGGATCCGTCGAAACCGAATAGTTTGGCCAGCCAGCTCTTCTTCTCCGGAGCCTGGGCCGCAGTGTTGGTTTCAGCCATGGTTTATGTGATTAGAATGAATGTCCTTTGGATTAGAATGCCCAACGGAGACCAGCGCAAGGATTGCACATAAAGCCCTTGTTTCCTGCGAAATTGTAGGAGAGCTCGATCTCGGTACCGATGTCGAGGTGACCGTCAAACACACTTCCGAGGTTGATCCAGAGCTGAGGCTCGGTAAGGAAGGTCCATTTCGTCTCGTCTCCAAGTCCCCAGAGTGTGTTATTGCCCCAGAGGTCGGCAAAGCCCTTGAAGGTAAGACCCTTCACACCAAACAGGTTGTTGATACCCCAGACAGCGGTGAACTTGATGGGAATATCAGCCTTGCCGAAGCCACGGAAGGTCTCATACATTGCATAGAGGGAGAGTGTCTTCGAGAAGTCTGCAGAATGGAAGAAATACTTCGCTCCGAAGCACCATGTACCCTGTCCCCAGGTGGTTCCATCGTACTCGATGTGGCCGCTAAAGTCCTTCAGGTCGCTATCCTGCCAGAAATTGATTCCCCTTTCAATCTCGAAGTAGCTGCCGTTGATGGCGCTGCTCACTCCTTCATGCTTAAGATTCTTGTCAGTGCTGTTGTAGTAGTGGTCGATGAAGAAGAAGGTGTCACCGAACTTGTCACCCTTGAACATCTCGAAAGTTGTGGTCACATACTGGCGGTCCTTTCCAAAATCATAGAAAGTCTGGACGTTGGTTTGGGCCTTCGCTCCTAGAGAGAAAGCCAGCGCCGCTACAGCGACGGCAAGAATGGGTTTTGTTGACATAATTTTAAAATAAATAGACTATAGCCGTATTAAGTAATTACAAATTTAGCCCGATAGTCAGAGAAAATCCATATCTTTGTTATGCAATAATCCACAAAGTTTTCAACAATCATGTTCGAAGAATATTTGAAATTCTACCAGGACTTTCCCACTCCGGGGATCAAGTTCGTGGACATCATCCCCTATCTTCAGGATCGTAAGGTTTTTGCCGAGGTGACCGCAGAGGTCGGACGCCTGATCACAGCTCCTTCCGTGGCATGCCCGGAAGCCAGGGCCTTCCTTTTCGCATCTCCCCTTCTCATTTCAGACAGTGGAGTCGATAACATTATCCTATTCAGGAAGAGGGGCAAGTTGCCGTACAGTGGGGACGATCTCCAGACCATCGAAATCATGAAGGAATATGGTGCCGACAAGCTTATCTACCGCAACTCGGACATCGCTGCCGGAAAGGCTGAGGACGGTGTTTTCCATGTTTCGATAGTGGATGACGTGCTGGCCACCGGAGGCACTGCCGGAGGAATAGCCAAAACCTTGTCAGAGACCAAGCTGGTCATTGGCGGCAAGGAATATGGAGTCAAGGTCAACGAATTCATATTCATCGTCGAGCTTGACGGATTGAACGGACGCGCCGGTCTGGAAGAAATCGCTCCTGTATATTCAATAGCTCACATATAGTATTTGTTTTGTTTTTCAATCGAAGGGAGACCCTTCGTCACCCGAACCACTGCCACCCTCGGCACGTTAAGAGGGGGGACCGGAGCGAAGCGAACGGTGGGGCCGCGAAGCGGCGGTTCGGGGATGAAGGGTCTCCCTTTGAAAAGATATAACCATTATCGAACAATGAGAATAACAAATTATGCATTGGCTGCCATGGTGGTCCTCCTGACAATAGGATGTAACGGTAATCGCCCTACTGGCCTCAAGTGCGAGTACCAGGATGGACTGGTACTGATCGACACCGACTCCCCAAGGTTCAGCTGGATCAATTCCTGCGGGCAGACCGCATGGCAGATAAAGGTTACTGCGAAGGCCGATAAGGAAGTCATCTGGGACTCCGGAAAGGTGATCTCGGGAGATTCACATCTGGTAACATATTCAGGACCTGCCTTGAAACCGATGCAGGATTATTCCTGGAAGGTCAGGGTCTGGGACGAGAAAGATAACGCTTCTGGATGGAGCAATCCCGCACTCATTATAAAAGGACCCGGCAGTGAAGGCTGGGAAGCTTCCTGGATCGGTGCTCCCTGGCAGGAAGACGAGAGAGGTAACTGGTACACCCGCTACCCGATGTTCAGAAAGGAATTCAAGGTAGGTAAGGGACTTGAAAGCGCAAAGATATTCATAAGCGGCCTGGGGTATTTTGAGGCCAGGGTAAATTGAGAGAAGGTCGGCGATGATTTCCTCGTTCCTGGTTTGACTGATTACACCTTGAGGCCGTTCCTTGGAGAGAATCCGAGGATCCCCCTGGATCCGGCCGTGACTGCCTACAGGACCCTATACCTTTGCTATGACCTGGAAGGGATGCTCAAGGAAGGCGACAACGCCATCGGAGTGACTCTCGGAAACGGTTACTTCCACACCCGCCCTACAGCCCAGTCAGCCCAGTGCGAGCCTTACGGAGTTCCCCGCCTGATAGCCAGGATCGAACTCACTTACAAGGACGGCCATTGCGAGCATATATCCACTGACACATCCTGGAAAGCAGCCGAGTCTCCGTACGTATTCGGGGACATCTGGGCAGGCGAAGTCTATGATGCCCTTGAAGAGAAACCCGGTTGGGACAAGCCTGGCTTTGACGACTCCGCCTGGCTGGCAGCCGTCGTACGTACCGCTCCAGATGGAATCCTGACTGCCAATGACGGACCTACAGACAAGGTTACCGAAGTGTTTGAACCGGTCTCCTTCGAAAAGCAGGATGATGGTTCCTACAGGGTTGATTTCGGGAAGATGATCTCCGGCTGGGCGCATTTCAAAGGGATTTCCGGCAAGCCGGGAGACACCCTGAGGGTAGAGTATCTTAGTGAATATCCAAGTCCGAGGTGTGAATATGTATTTGCAAGTGACGATCCCTTAGATTATTCACCCAAATTCACCTGGTTCGTTTTCAGGGAAGCGGTTATCTCCGGTATCGAAGACCTTTCATCCGGACAGGTCACCGCTGAAGCAATAAATACCAATGTCCCTGTGAATTCCGAGTTCGACAGTTCAAATCCCCTGTTCGGAAATATCCTGGAGATATTCCAGAGGTCGCAGATGGACAACATGCACAGCGCTGTCGCTTCCGACTGCCCACATCGCGAACGTCTTCCTTACACCGGAGACGGAGAGGTGGCCATGGCTGCAGTCCTTTCCTATTTCGATGCCGCATCATTCTACAACAAGTGGATCGACGACGTTATCGGGAGCCAGAATCCTGAAACGGGTTATGTCCCCAACGGTGCGCCTTGGGAGCCCATGTGTGGAGGAGGTCCTGCATGGGGTGCTGCCATCTGCGTGATGCCATGGGAGTTCTACCTCCGCTACGGCGACAAGCCCGTGCTCGAGAAGAGCCTGGAAGGAATGAAGAAATATGTCGGTTATCTAAGCACCTGGGCCCTCCCCGACGGAACCATTCGCGTGGCAAAGACCACTCCTGACGGTAATCCTTTCTACTGGTATAACCTGGGAGACTGGCTGCCGCCACAGAATAACGAAATCCCGGATGAAGGGATGGTCCATACTTTCATCTATTGGATCTGCGCCAGGAACACTGCACTTGCAGCTCAGATTCTGGGAGACAAGGCCACAGCTGAAGAGTATTCCGCATTGAAAGACAGGATCAACAACGCTTTCCAGGAGGCTTTCTACGATCCGGAGACCAAATCCTACGGCGATAACGGAAGCAATGTGTTCGCCCTGGCCATGGGTGTTCCCAAGGAGAGGTACGACGATGTGAAGGCTACTCTTCGTGAGGAATTGGAAGTCAAGTATAACGGTCACCTGAACACCGGAATCATCGGCACCCGCTACTTGTTCGAGACACTCTCGGTGAACGGGATGGGCGACCTTGCTTACACCATAATGAACCAGCGGGATTTCCCGAGCTTCGGCTGGTGGATCGAGCAGGGAGCCACCACTTCATGGGAACAGTGGAATGGAACGGATTCCAGAAACCATCCGATGTTCGGTGGAGGTTTGACATGGTACTCACGCATTCTCGCCGGAGTGGACACCGATCCACTTGAGCCTGGATTCAAACATTTCATCGTCAGGCCAATCCCCACCAAGGAACTCAGTGATGTGAGCTACTCGACCCTTACCCCTTACGGAGAGGTCAGCTCACATGTAAGCCATGACGGGAACACCGTAAAGATTGAGGTCAAGGTACCGTTTGGTTCCAGAGCCACCGTCTTTGTTCCCAAGAGCGTCGATGCCGCCGCGACCCGACCCATGGCGGACGACAGTTACACCGTCCACGAAGTCGGTCCCGGAACGTACAGCTTCTAGCCATAGTCCCGACAGGAAAAGACATTATCCCCCTGTACCGCCGCTTTGCGGCCCCTCCCATCGCTAGCGATGGGCCCCTCCGGCTTACCGGAGTTATCCCCCCTAAAGTCCCCCAAGGGACATCTTCCCTGGCGGGGACGTGCCGAGGGTGGCAGTGGTTCAGGGGGATAATGTCTTTTCCTGCCTTAACTGCTACCAGATGATATTCAGGCCGAAGGCGACGTTGGGATAGTTCCTTCCTGGGAATACGAAGTTGGAACTCCTAAGGCCGAGAAGGCCGTCAGTCCCGGCGAACAGGTTGAAATGTCCGAGTTTGACGTTGGCGAATGCACCCAGTGTGATGCCGTAAGTGCCTGCTCCCAGGCTTCCGATCAACTCGACAATCTTTACCGGTTTGTAATTGACACTCCCCCTGAGGTCCCAGAAAGGACAGATATCGTCATAACGGAAAGTGGCGATGCCACCGAAGGAAAGATCCGAGTAAAGCAGATACTTTGCCCCGAACCTTGCTGTCAGCGGAAGGACCTGAAGACTCTGATATTCATCCTCTTTCTGGATCTGAAGGGCCTGTGCCATCAGGTCTCCCATGTCTGAGAACTCGTTCGCCATCCTGGAACCACGATGGCTGTGACGCTGGTATTCATAAGTAAAACTGTTTCCAGACAGGGCATGACCGTAAAGGTTGTGGAACCAGAACACACAACCGATGTCCGAAACTGAAGCAGAGAACTGCCACGAACTGTCATCGTAGAGGATACCCAGATCGGCACCGACTCCGTAGCCGTTCATGATTCCGGGAGACTTTCCAATCTTGGTGTGAGGGAAGTCTATCAATTCAGGAGAGGTCTCTGACAAGCGACGGGTAGCAATGTCGATGCCGTCATAGGCCGAGGCAACTACTCCGCTGGAGGAAACAGTCCATTCATTCCCAGACTTCGTAACCTTCAGGTTGTCCATATCAACATAAGAGTTCTGAAGACCAATTACTCCCTTGAACCTCATGCCGATAGTGAGTTTCCTATTGGGCTTCCATGACGAAGTGATACCTATCTCCATGAAGGAAGTGGCATGAGCCCTAAGTCCGGACATGTCATATGAACCGTCGGATGTAGGTCCCTCCTTGAGATATCTCATCAAGTCATAAGGCAAAGCTCCGGTCGCATAGTTACGGATATTGAAATCCACTATGTTGTACATTCCACCTGCCTTGAAACCGACTGCCAGCAGGTTGAGATAGCCCTCACTGGAAAACTTGTTGATACCGCTCTTGAAACGTCCCAGGAAGTCGGAAGCCTGGACATCATCATTCATGAAGGTAACTTTCTCTCCTCCTTTCTTGTAAATGACGTCACCCATGGAGAAACTACCGGTATAAGCCATAGAAGAGGTACCGGCCACCGGCAACCCGACAAAACTGTACTTGGGATGGAAGGCAGGATTGAGCCTGTAGGAATAGGTAAAATCCTCGGAGAAATAGGATGTCTGGATGGTCTGGGCCATGGCGAGGCCGCAGCTCAAGAGTCCGAGGACGGGGATCAGGATCTTTTTCATATTGTTCTTTCTTGCTTGTCGAATTGTATTAAAAGCCCTTTGCTATATTGTCGGCTATGGCCTGTACCAGGCGGTTGCGTGCCTCGACGCTCGCCCAGGCGGTATGGGGAGTCAGGCTGAGTTTCTCAGGGTGCCTGGTGTGAAGGAGGGGATGATCGGCAGGAAGCGGTTCCTTGACGAATACATCGAGGCCTGCACCCCCTATAATCCCTTCATCTATCACCTTCGCCAGAGCCTCTTCAACCACTATTCCCCCACGTCCCATGTTGACTATAAAGGCTGTAGGCTTCATCATTCTGAGTTCACCCTCACCTACCAGACCGGCAGTACGCTCATTGTAAGGTGCATGGACTGAAATAACGTCCGAATCTTTCATCAACTGCTCAAGGGAAACGGAAGGATACTCCTTGCAATGTCCTGTTCCGGAGGTGGAGTAGTAGATGACCTTCATTCCGAACGCCTCACCAACCTTGGCCACCTTCGAACCGATGGTACCCATTCCTATGATTCCAAGGGTCTTGCCGGTAATCTCAAAAAAAGGCTTTGAAACATCAGTGAATATATTTCCACGAGAATACTCCCCAGACTTGACGGTGCTGTCGAAATATGGACCGTTACCCATCAGGGTAAGGATGTGCATAAATGTCTCCTGAACTACTGAGTCAGTCGAATAGCCGGCCACATTGCGTACAGGGATTCCCTTGGCTGCGCATGCCTCAACGTCTATGTTATTAACGCCGGTAGCAGCCTCGCAGACAAGCCTGAGTTCAGGAGCTGCATCCAGAAGCATCCGGTCAACTTTTATCTTGTTGACAATCAAGACTTCACATTCTCCCACACGGGTAAGTGCCTCCTCTGGAGTGGAAGTCGGCCAGCAAACCAGATCACCCAATTTCGCAATCGGTTCAAGGGAAGTATCTCCCAAAGTGGCCGCGTCAAGGAATACTATCTTCATGACCTTATAATATCAATTGTCTAATTTAGGCATAAAATTATAGAATTCAAGCATCTGATGGCGGATGTTCCTGATTCTCTCTTCCTGTTCTTCGGGATAGCAATGGACGGCCTCCTCACATTTGACCAGGCGGAAGCAGTCGGGATAGACAGGGCACTCGTTGCAGGCGTCGATCTCAGGTCTGAGGACTTTGAACCCTGCAATCACCTCCTCGTCCCTGCCGTCTTCGGAAACATGGGCGAACCAGTCGCTCTCGGAGAAATGCTCACATTTACCGACATGGCCATCAGGCAGGATAACTACGCTGCCATCATTGTCGGCCATACAGCGGTTGAGTTTCAGATCATGGCCTAGTTTCCCGATTCTTGAGAGCCCAGAATCCAGCAGCCGAGCCTGTAATTTCAATTGCTTGCCGAAAAGCTCTTTCCTTTGTTCATCGCTATGCTTAACTGCCGCGCCGGGAACACATGCCTCGAACAATGAGTGCGAATAGACTTTTACAAGTTCATTACCACTGAAAGCATCAATAAGTTGGTCAGCCAAAACGAGCAGGTCCTCAGCGTTATGGCGGTCGATGTTCAGACGGATAACAACCTTAACTCCCGCACCCACAAGACGGTGAATATTGCCTAACACGCGCCTGAAAGCATTATCTTCAGGGTAAATAAAATCCTTTATCCGGTTATAGGTCTTCTCCGTGCCGTCAAGGGTTATCTGGACTTTCTCAAGTTTCCACTCATTCACAGCCTCATTGACGGTTTCATCATCGAATAGGAATCCGTTGCTGACCATGGTGGACCTGTACTCTACGCCGGCCTCCTTAAGCAGGGAGCAAATCCTTGCGATAGCCTTCTTGTTGTAAAGCGGTTCTCCTCCGAACCAGCGAAGCTTAACCTTCTCACCGCAGGAGTTCCTGATGATATAATCAGCAGTAGCGACAGCGGTTTCATCGCTCATATGGATTCGGGAACGGCCTTTCTCGTAGCAATAGAAACAACGGGCGTTACAGTCTGTGGTTGATAGGATCGTGTAACTGTTGTAGCCCTTGACATGCTTCCTAAGAGTCTTGGCAATCGCACGGACTTGATGTACGAACTGCCGGTCGTCGAAGCCGACAGGAACGGCAAACCATTTGGCCACAAGCCCAGCGACTCTTGCCGGATCTTCCACCATTTCCTGAAACTCCTCGGGTGTTAGAAGAGCAACCGCCTTCGTCAGGACATTGTAAAGCAGAATACCATTCTCAGCTGGCTGCTGGATAACATAACGGATCAACCGGTACGATTCTCCTTCCCGGACCTGCTGGTCCTTCAGCAGTTTCGGAAGCGGGGAGGCATAGTCCTGGAGTAGTTTCATATTGACAGACCTGTTAGTCACAAAGATAAGTAATTAGTACAAAAAAAGAGACCGGAAAAGAATAATCCGGTCTCTTTCGTGCGCGGGATGAGAGTCGAACTCACACGTCGCAATTGACACTAGCTCCTGAAACTAGCGCGTCTACCATTTCGCCACCCGCGCCAATAATTGGACTGCAAAGATAAGAATTGCCCTGCGAAATTGCAAAAAAATTATGGCGGGGTGACGTAGACTCGGAAAGCCTACCTTCGTTTTGACTTGAAGGCCTGGTTGATCAGCGACTTCTTGGAAGGACTGATGTCCAGAAGTTCTTTCTGAAGAGCCTCAGTATCTGTTACATCAGGGGTAAGGGCAGAAAAGATATCACTGCGGGAAATACCCCCATCCTCAAGGGTCTCAAAGATTCCGGGGGTGAACCAATAGGAAGATCCGAAGGCAGGATTAACCCCGTATCTTGACTTGTAAGTCATGTTCTCTACATGATAGGCCCACATCTCACCCACAGCACAATAGCCGGCATTCTCTCCATTGCCTGTACCATAGCATGAACCGTAGGTAAGATAAGAGGAAAGGATGTATGAGGCATACTTATTCCAATAACCAGTCCCAACTGTCATGAAGTGAGAGGCATGGGCCATCTCGTGTATGGCACAGGTGTAGAGTTCCGAGTACTTGCCATTCTTCCCTTTTGACCCAATCACTATGTCAGGCGCAAAGACCCTGACGATCGCTGAATAGACTCCCAGATAGTTGCTGACCATCTTCGAGTCCAGGATTGCGCCATGATGCATCATCAGGCAGCATGATGGCCTTAGAATGTTAAGGATCCAGAACCGTGTGTTCTTGGGAGGCTGGGAGACTCCCAAGGCCGAACATTGCTGGAGATAGTCATAGGCTGCATTGTTGACGGCACAGCGGCGGAAAAGGGTGTTGTCGGACTTGCTGTCGATTGTGACGTCTATCCCATTGGGATCGTCTTTTCCAAGGGTCGAGACTGAGGCGGGGACAAGCACCAGGTTGAGACCGATCGTGAAACCGAGCTTATTCTGGAAACAGAGGCTGTAGCGAGGCTTTGCAGAGAACTTTGAGGAGAATGAGTATTTCCCGTCCTCATCAGTATAGACCGAGGAAACCTTGACAAAGACATTCGCCGTTATCTTGACGCATGACACTCCGACTGCCTTCCCGAGCTTATCATCCATGATAGAAATCCTTCCTGACGGCTTTGCCTTTGATCTGGTCTGTGGCACCAGAAGTCCCGCATTCCCGGTTACCTCAAAAGCCCGTCTCTCGACAGCATCCCAATCCACGTCTTCTAAGCCCCTTGTCTGCTCCCCCTCTCCGGGGATGAAACAGTCTTCGATTACCTCATACCTAATCGCAGGAGGACAGTCGAAATCCGGAGGAACTACCGCGTACTGCCAAGTTATCTGCCCTTCAGGGACCGAAGGGTCATGGTAGTAATCCCCGTCAAGGATGATTTGATAGTCCAGAGGATGGTCGAACAGATCGATTCCCAGAGACTCCAGCAATTCGTACTCCCCTGCATCCTTGGGAAGGAACCTTACGTAGCGGGCGTTCGCAGGGACTTCAACATCCGCCTTGGTAGGGTAAACGGAGGCGAGGACGGCAGAGACATTCCTCACGGAATAAGGGTTTTCAAGCCTTTCTCCGAGAGTAATTGCACCGTGAGCTACAGTTTCCTGCCTCTCTTCTTCCATTTCAGGACCGATCTCCACCGGAGATCCGCCCTCCTTGCTGCAGGACACCAGCAACAGCGCCGGCAGCATAAGTTTCATGAACCATTTCATAATTGTTTAAGTTTAAGTCAGAGGCAAAGGTATGGCGGGCTATCCGTAGGTTGAAATGTTCAACGGATAAAAACAAAAAAGCCTCCCACAACAGTGTGGGAGGCCTGTTTCAGGTCCTATGTAAGTCGATTAAAAGGAGAAAAGCCTAGAAATAGACAACTGTCTTCTGCTCGATAGACGACATCAGGGAGTTTGCCAGTCGGCTTACTCCGAAACGGAATAGGTCTTTATTAAGCCATTCATCTCCAAGAACGGTCTTGACTATTGAATAATAGCAAACCGCATCCTTTGAAGTCGAGATTCCGCCGGCTGCCTTGAATCCGACCTTCCTGCCGGTCTTGGCATAAAAGGCCTTGATGCTTTCGCACATGACATAGGCAGCGACGGGAGTAGCATTTACACTGACCTTGCCGGTAGAAGTCTTGATGAAATCGGCGCCCTCCTCCATTGCCAGGATTGAAGCATCTGCAATCCTCTCAGGAGTGACCAGGAGACCTGTCTCAAGGATAACTTTGAGCACAACCTTCTTTCCCAGCCTGGATGCGGCGGAATCTATAGTCTGTTTCATAGTCCTTATCTCTTCACGGGCTTTTCCATAGTCCCCTGCCATGAAGGCATTGAGGGCAAGTACGATATCAATCTCGTCGGCCCCGGCCTCAACTGCAAGTTCGCATTCCCTGGCCTTGACTTCGAGGAAACTCTGGGAAGAAGGGAAACATCCCGAGACTGCTGTCACATGGACACTGGGATCTCCAAGATTCTCCTTAACCAAAGAAGCGAAATTGGAAAATACGCACACTGATGCAGGAAGAGGGTACTCCGGATAATCCGACTTGAAAGAATTAACCTTACCCACCAGTTTTGCTACTGATGCTGGTGTGTCCTCGGTACGAAGGGTGGTAAGGTCCATTATGGACATGCACGTCTTGAGGACGGAAGGGCTGGAGACGTTGTCAATATTGGCAGCGATAACATCCAACCTCTTTCCTATCATCTCCTTGTCAGGAGTGTAACCGTACTTTTCAAACAAAGATTCCATATAATGATATATTTACAATTATCCTCGTATCTGAACCTTGAAACCCTCCTCCATGAGAGGACTTACTAGTTCCTTCATTTCTTCTACAGTGAACTTCTCCAATCCTTCGGCAGGAGCCTCCCTGTCAAGGGTATAGACCATTATCTCCCTGGGACGGACCTTCCTGACTATGCCCATCCACAGTTTCAACTGGCCAGGTTCTGACGAGTCGAACTCCTTTGACTTCAGGAACATTGTCTGGAGCACGAAGTCTCCTTCGAACTTCATCATTCCATCAACCACGTCAGAAACATGGTACCCTCCCTGAGGCTGGTTTATGATGGACACCAGTTCATCTGTCGGAGCATCGAGTTTGAGGATAGGATTGTCGACCTTCTTCAGCGCTTCGAAAACCGCCTCCCTCCCCAGCATTGTAGCATTGGAGAGTACGGAAACGACGGCATCGGGATAGTACCTGTCCCTTAATTCCAGGGTAATGTCGATTATCTCTGGGAAATCCGGGTTCAGAGTAGGCTCCCCATCGCCTGAGAAAGTGATTGAGTCTATGGGTATTCCAGCCTCGCGGCATGATGAGAGTTTTGTTTCAAGTGCCTTACGGAGCATCGAGGCATCAGGAAGTTTGCGGTCTCCTCTGCCATCCTTGTTCCAACCACATTCGCAGTAGATACAGTCGAAATTGCAAAACTTTCCCTTCTCGGGAAGAAGGTTTATCCCGAGTGACGACCCCAGTCTCCTGGAATGGATCGGACCGAACACTATCTCTTCCCTCATCATAGGCTATATGATTCTGCGTGAACTGCTTTTTTCTGTCAAAGAGCCATCGGGTGCGATGTTCTCCAACAAAACAATCCCGGGTTTCCTTCCGATTGCAAAAGAACCAAGTTCCTTTTCTTTTCCAAGGAACTCGGCGCCGTTAAGACAGGCCCACCTGAGCAGCTCATCAAGTTCAATATCTTTGAAATGACTCTGGAGGCAATAAAGTTCCCTTACCATGTCAAGGTCGTCATTGCTTGAAAGTGAGTCTGTCCCGACAGTCAGTTTCAGCCCGTTATCCCTCATTAGTTCAACCGGGGGCAAGGCATTGTGTATGAATATGTTCGAGCAGGGACAAAGTGCGACGAAAGGATGATTCATCACCTTCTTGACAGCATCTATGCCCTGCTGGTCCATGCAGACTTCATGAACCAGCAATATATTCTCATCATATGGAGCCGGATGGGCCTCTTTCAACCGGTCAAGGAAATACATAAGGGATGACTGACCCGTGACTGGAGGTACGCTCATCCCGGCCGCCTTGCGGTTCTCCCACATGGGGCCGCTTCCACGACGGATCATTTCCTCCTCCTCAGGGGTTTCCTCTGAATGGAAAGAGAGGAAGCCGGTCTTAAGGCCTTCCCTTGAAACGGCAGTGAGCAACTCCGGACTCATTGTGTAGCACGCATGTGGGGTAGGAGTCGCATCCAGGCCTGAATCAGCGGCTTTTGACTTGAGTTTCAGAACCCCTTCCATGACAGAACCGCAATCCTCAGGTTCGGTTCCAAAGACCTCGAGGAAGGTCCTTGTGTACATCGGAGAATCCATCTTCACTGCAAACGAATCGTCACAGTTGCTGATGTCAGCCATGGCGGAGACACCGCGACGCCACATAAGGTCCATCCAATGACGTATGTCGTCCACTTTCTCTTCCAGGGGCTTGGTGTCCCTGAGAGCATTAATCTGGTCTATGAATCCGGCCATTCCGGTTCCCTTGCGGAACAGTTTCCACATATAGGAAAGCTCGACATGGCAGTGGGAGTTAACGAAACCGGGGACCAGGGCACCCTTGAAAAAGACCTTTTCCTTCGAAGGGTCACACTCGCCTGTCGAAGTGACAGTACCGTCGGAATCATATTCAATGAAACCGTTCCTCAAAGGTCCCGGACGGTCCAGGGTGTAAAGGAACTCAGCAGCTAGTCTTTCCATGGAATAGGTTTTGGAGTTTCCTCAGGCTGCTGGACATAGGCAGAATCCCTGATCAGGAGTTCCGGTCCGTGGAACATGGTGTCTTCCTCCACCGGAACGGGGAAATAGGCTCCTCTCGGATTCTTCCTGATATTGATCCTGTCGGTCATTGAATTGACGAGGAAGAGATCCTCGTAGAAGGTGAAATCGTCCGCGGCGAAAGCCCTTAGGGCATTGGCTATTGAATCTGCTTTCTGCCTGGCCCTCTCCTGGCGGAGAAGGTTCTTGTCGATCACTTCCGCCTCTGCTTCCATGTCCTTTATCACCCTGTCTATCATCTCGGCATAGCGCTTTGGATCGTTGAGGTAATAGTCCACACTTTTGCGGTAGTCTTCGACTGTGTAGCCATACCTTTCAAAGATCGGGACATAGAACCAGGTGGTCTCGGCAACTACCTTCTTCTCAGGGAAATCCTCGAGCCACTGGTCTGCCAGAAACATCTCCCGGTAAATCTTCTCCATCTTGCGCACAGGAATCACCTTCGCCCTGTCAGTACATGACAAGACAACCGAGGACAAGACCACGGCAATAAGGATGATTCCATGCAACTTCTTCATTCCCCGCTATCTTAGAGCAGCTCCGTACTCGTTAACGAAGGTCGAAAGGAGCTTGTCCATTATCCTTTCGACATCAGAGTCAGTCAGAGTCTTTTCCTGGTCCTGCAATACGAATCCCAATGCATACTGTTTCTTACCTGCAGGAATCTTGTCTCCCCTGTAGACATCGAACACCGTAACCTGCTTGAGCAACTTCCTTGCCGCCTTGAATGAACTCCTGTAGAGATCTGAATAGCTTACGCTCTCGTCCAGGAGGAGGGCAAGGTCCCTGCGAACCTCGGGGAACCTGGGAAGTTCCTTGAAAGCCACCTTGTCTCTCTTGACCAGCATGAACAGGGTGTTCCAATTGATCTCGGCCGCAAAGACGGGCTGCTTGACATCGAACTTCCTTGCCAGAGCGGGAAGGATTGTTCCAACTACTGCTAAAGGAATATGCTGTCCCGGGAGGGAATAAGCAACTCCTTCACTGAATATGTCCGAAGGAGCAGGTGCGGTCTCCATCTGGTAAAGGTCTGCCCCGAAACGCCTTAGAAGGAGGTCCAGATAGCCCTTCAATTCAATGAAACTGCTCTTGCCGGGCTGATGGTTCCAGGTCTTCTCCGGAGTTCCGGTGATAAACAATGCAAAAGCCTGGTGTTCCTCATAGGATGAGAGGGTCTTCCCGTCTCCCTGAGGGTCGCGGCTGTAAACGGAACCATATTCAAAGGTCCTCATGGAGGAGATCTGACGGTTGGCGTTGTAGGCTATGACTTCCAGGCCGTTGAAGAGCAGGGTCTGGCGCATGACGTTGAGATCGGTGCTCAGGGGGTTGACTATGGTGGCACACCTCTCTTCCGGATAGGTAACCAGGCTCTTGTAATATGCTCCCTTTGTGAGGGAGTTGTTCATAGTCTCGACAAAGCCGTTGGCTGCCAGGAAGTTGGAAATACCGTTGCGGATGGCTTCCGGTTCAGGTGAAGGAGTAGCATTGACCGACATCTTCATGTGGCGCGGAAGGTCGATGTTGTTGTAGCCGTAGATCCTGAGGATTTCCTCCACCACATCGCATTCCCTGGTGACGTCAATCATGTAGGAGGGGGCTGCAACTTTGGATCCTCCCGGTCTCTTTTCCACGAACTCATAGGCAAGGCTTGTGAGGATGGTCTCAATGGTCTCATGCCCGATCTTCTTGCCGATGAAAGCCTCGATCCTGTCATAGTCAAGGTCGATCACTTTCTTCTCTATCTTCTCAGGATAGAACTCCCTCATTCCGCCTACTATCTCTCCGCCAGCCAGTTCCTGGATAAGGAGGGCGGCTCGCTTGCAGGCATATTCATTGATCCAGGGATCGCATCCTCTCTCGAAACGGAATGATGCATCGGTCTGGAGGCCATGCCTCTTGGAGGTCTTCCTGATCGAGCCGGGATCGAAATAGGCGCTCTCGATGAAGACACTGGTGGTCGATTCGGTCACGCCGGAATCGATGCCGCCGAAAACACCGGCGATACACATCGGACCTTCGGCATCGGCAATGACAATATCTTCGCATGAGAGTTTGCGCTCAACCTCGTCGAGGGTGACTATGGTTTCACCTTCACCGGCCCTTCTGACGATTACCTTGCCACCCCTGATCTTGTCGGCATCGAATGTATGCAGAGGCTGTCCAAGTTCCCATAGGATGAAGTTGGAGATGTCCACCACATTGTCAATAGGCCTGAGGCCTATGGACAGGAGCTTCTTCCTCAACCATTCGGGCGACGGTCCTACCTTGACTCCCTTGACGGTTATTCCGCAGTAACGGGGTGCAGCGGTAGGGTCAAGTACCTCGATGGGAATCGACTCTCCCTGTCCTTCCTTCCAGGCATCCACCGAAGGGTACTTGAGGGTACAGGGAATACTGTTGGCCACCATCCAGGCATAAAGGTCGCGGGCGACACCGATGTGGGAGGATGCGTCCACGCGGTTGGCCGTGATTTCATATTCAATGACAGCTTCGGTCTTCAGATGGAGATAATCCTTGGCAGGGGTGCCGATAACTGCATCTTCCGGAAGGACCATGATTCCGGCGTGGTCGTTACCGATTCCGAGTTCATCCTCGGCACAGATCATTCCCATGGATTCAACTCCGCGGATCTTCGATTTCTTGATCTTGAAATCACCCGGGAGCACAGTGCCGATCCTGGCAAAGAGGACCTTCTGTCCGGCAGCCACATTGGGCGCACCGCAGACCACGGTAACGGGCTCACCCGTTCCGTCATCCACCTTGGTGACATGGAGATGGTCAGAATCGGGATGGGCCTCGCACTCGAGGACCTTTGCCACTACTACTCCGGCCAGACCTCCGGGTATTTCCTCCTGCTCCTCAACTGAATCCACCTCTATCCCTATCGCGGTCATGGCATCAGCCACCTGGGTAGGAGTGAGATCAAAATCGAGATAATCCTTGAGCCAATTGTAAGAAAGCTTAATAATTATTTATTTTTCAATATCTTCCCTTGAAAACAACGAGGCGACGAACTCCTTCTTGTCAAAGACTTTGAGGTCGTCGATCCCCTCGCCTATACCTATGAACTTGACAGGAACCTTGAGCTGGTCCACAATCCCTATAACTACCCCGCCCTTGGCTGTACCGTCCAGCTTGGTTATGGCCAGGGAGGTTATGTCAGTCGCCCTGGAGAATTCCTTTGCCTGCTGGTAGGCATTCTGCCCGGTTGATGCATCCAGGACAAGGAGCACCTCGTGAGGTGCATCAGGAATGACTTTCCTCATGACATTGCGGATCTTGGTCAGCTCGTTCATAAGGTCGATCCTGTTATGGAGACGGCCGGCAGTGTCGATAAGGACCACGTCGGCATTCTTGGCGACTGCGGACTTTACGGTGTCGAAGGCGACAGAAGCAGGATCGGAGCCCATCCCCTGCTTGACTATGTCCACACCTGCCCTGTCGGCCCAGATCTGGAGCTGGTCAACCGCCGCAGCCCTGAATGTGTCAGCTGCACCGATGACGACTTTCAACCCCCGGGAACGGTATCTTGAGGCAAGTTTTCCGATGGTGGTGGTTTTCCCAACACCATTGACACCCACGACCATAACCACCAGGGGTTTCTTCTGAAGGTCGAAAGGCTCATCTACGGAAACTTCGGCATCAACCTCCAGCATCTTGCCGATCTCATCCCTGAGCATGTCCACCAGTTCGTCAAAGGACATGTACTTGTCCTTTCCCACCCTTTCCTCAAGGCTGTCAACTACCTTAAGCGTGGTGTCAACTCCCATGTCAGAAGCCACAAGAGCCTCTTCTATCGCATCCAGGACATCATCATCCACCCTGGATTTGCCAACGACAGCCCTTGAGAGCCGCTGGAAAAAGCCTTCCTTCGTTTTTTGGACACCTCTGTCAAAAAGTCCCATAATGCTTAATTATCCAATCTTACAAATATACACAAAAACAAGGGCTGATACAAAAAAAACGCGGTGCCAAGACTTTTGTCCCGGCACCGTGTTCCTTATGCTATCCGTGGGAAGCTTATTTCTTTCCCGCGAAGAAATCCTTGGTCTTGTCAGCTTCGACAAGCTGCTCGGTGAAAACGTATGCTCCGGTCTTAGGAGACTTGTCCATGCGGATGCACTTCACCATGCTCTTTGCGCCAGCCTTAGCGGCGAATGTAGCGACTGCTTTCTTTGCCATAACTTAATCTCCTTATCCTTATTTGATTTCACGATGAACAGTAACCTTGTGGAGGTAAGGATTGTACTTCTTGCGCTCCAAACGGTCGGGAGTGTTCTTCTTGTTCTTGGTAGTGATGTACCTGGAAATACCGGGAACTCCGGTTGCCTTCTGCTCAGTGCACTCGAGTATGACCTGCACCCTTGCGTCTTTTGATTTCTTTGCCATAATTCAATTACTTTTTAAACAAGGCCGACATATCCTTTTTTCTGAGCATCCTTGAGAGCTGCGTCAAGACCCTTCTTTTCGATGGTCCTCATGCCCTTCGTGGAAACCTTGAGAGTCACGAACCTCTGCTCCTCCTCTGACCAGAACTTCTTGGTCTTGAGGTTGAGGGAAAAGTCGCGTTTGGTGTGAAGCTTGGAATGAGCGACATTGCAGCCGATCATCCTCTTTCGTCCGGTGATTTGACAAACTTTTGCCATGATTATACTGTTTTTATTGTTTATATTTTCTAAACGATTTTGAAAAACCTGCGCCACCTTATGTTCTTGGGGAACTTCTTTGTGCTGTCGGTCGAGAGCCAGATTATAGAAGGCTTGCCGACCACATGGTCTTCCGGCACGAAGCCCCAGTACCTTGAGTCCAGGGAATTGTGCCTGTTGTCCCCCATCATAAAGTAATAGTCCTGTCCGAAAGTGTAACTGTTGACCTTTTCTCCATCGATGAATATGCTTCCGTCGGGCTCGGTCCTGAGCTGATGGCCTTCATAGGAGGTGATGATCCTCTCGTAAAGAGGCAGGTTGTCCATGTCGAGGCTTACCGTAGCACCCTTGTTGGGAATCCAGAGCGGACCGAAATCATCCCTGGTCCATTTGGAATTTTCCGTAAAGGGGAAGATGCTGAGATAAGTGTCAGGGAAATCCGGAGGATAGGCATCCAGATTCGGTTCCACACTGACAACGGAAGATATTCCTTTGACTTCCTCAAGCATCGAAGCGGTGAGCGGCATGGCGGGATAGCCGGGCAGGTTGGGATTGAAAGCTAGTTCGGCGGTGTTGAGTCCCAGCTTGTCGATGGTGCGGGGATTGATCCGCTGGCCGGTGGTCACGACAGTGTAGCTGAGTTGGACTCCATCGAAAACTTCCTGCTGAACGCCGTCGATCCAGACAAGTCCGTCACGTACTGTAAGAGTGTCGCCTGGAATGGCTACGCATCTCTTGACGTAATGATCTTCCTTGTCAACCGGGCGGACCTTGATAGGACCACCGTTCTCGACAGTGTATTTCCTTCCTGCATTACGGACCCAGGCATAGTAGTCATCAGCCGGGAAACGGGACAGAACGGTGTCGCCGTTAGGGAAGTTGAAGACCACATAGTCCCCTCTCTTGACATGGCCACGACCTTTCAGGCGTCTGTAATCGTTCTGGATAAGGGTCGAATATGATTCCTTGCCAAAGATTACGTTGTGGGTGAAAGGAACTGTAAGCGGTGTCTGGGGTACCTTGGGGCCATAGGCCAGCTTGCTTACGAAAAGATGGTCTCCCGTGTAAAGGGAACTCTCCATCGAAGAAGAAGGGATCTTGAAGGCCTGGAAAAAGAAGATGTTTATGAATGTCACGACGACTGTGGCGAAAATGATCGCATCAAGCCAGTCAAGCCAGACATTGTGTTTTTCTCCCGGTTTGTAGTCCTTCTTCCAGAACAACCACTTCACCTTGCGGGTGATGTGATGATCGAAGATGACTATGAGGCCGAGAGCCCACCACCAGTTTCCGAGCCAAGCCACCCACAACAGGTAAAGTATGGCCCAGAAAAACATCCTGACCCATTTGTTGTGGTATATGGCGCTCAAGTTCACTTCGGAAAAACTTAACTATTTGACAGAGTTGACGATTGCTTCAAACGCCTGGGGATTGTTCATGGCGAGGTCGGCGAGGACCTTGCGGTTCAGACCGATGTTCTGCTTTGCGAGCTTGCCCATGAACTGGGAATAGGAGATACCGTACTGGCGTGCGGCAGCGTTGATCCTCTGGATCCAAAGGGCGCGGAAATTGCGCTTCTTGGTCTTGCGGTCACGATAAGCGTAGGTCAAACCTTTCTCGTAGGTGTTCTTTGCTACGGTCCAGACATTCTTTCTGGAGAGGAAATTACCGCGAGTTCTCTTGAGAATCTTCTTGCGGCGAGCCCTTGAGGCTACTGAATTAACTGATCTTGGCATAATTTGATCTTTTTCTGGAGACAGCGACCGCGTCCATGCGGTACTTTTCGGCTGTGTTCCAAGTTAAACATTAATAAACTACAGGACCAACATTTCCTTTACCCTCTTCACATCAACCTTCTCGATGATGGCGAAGTGGTCAAGATTTCTCTTGCGTTTCTTGGTCTTCTTGGTGAGGATGTGGCTGTGATAAGCATGCTTCCTCTTGATTTTTCCTGTTCCGGTAAGCGTGAAACGCTTTTTGGCACCGGAGACGGTCTTAAGCTTTGCCATTTTTTAATAAATTAATACTGTTAATATTGTTCACCGCTACTCAGCGGATCTCTTTTACTTTTTCTTAACGGGGGCGATCATCATAGTCATCCTCTTTCCTTCGAGTGATGGCATGTTCTCAGCCCTTCCGAATTCTTCCAGCTCGACTGCAAACCTGAGAAGCTGTTTCTCTCCCTGGTCTGCAAACATTATGGAACGGCCGCGGAAGAAGATAGTCGCCTTGACCTTGGATCCCTCCTCAAGGAATTCCTGGGCATGCTTGAGCTTGAACTGGAAGTCATGCTCATCGGTGTTGGGACCGAAGCGGATCTCCTTGATGGTAACCTTGGATGCGTTCTGCTTCATCTCCTTGGCCTTCTTCCTCTGCTGATAGAGGTACTTCTGGTAGTCGAGGATCTTGCAGACTGGCGGATCAGCCTTTGCGCTGATCTCAACAAGGTCGAGTTCCATCTCGTCAGCCATCATCAGAGCCTTGGAGATAGGATAAATGCCAGGCTCGGCGATGTTGTCGCCGACAAGACGCACCTGAGGAGCGATGATCTCCTCATTGATGTTCAATTCATCATCCGCTTTCTGACGGACAAATGAGCGTTGGCCACGAACCCCCGGAGCGGGCTTTGCTCCGGCAGGCTTGAAAGCGGGTTTTGAACCTCCGTAACGTTTCTTGTAAGGCATTCTTCTTTTTTCTAATTCTCCTGTTAATAATCCACAATTATGCCAGCTCCTTAGCCATTTCGGCCTTGAGCCATGCAATAAAATCTTCAACTTTCATAGTACCGGCATCGGCACCTTCCCTTCTGACAGAAACCGTTCCCTCAGCTACTTCCTTCTCACCGACAATTGCCAGTACAGGAACTCTCAGCAACGAAATTTCACGGATTCTCTTTCCGAGAGTTTCGTTTCTGTCATCTATGGAAGCGCGAATATCGGAATTATTCAGCAAACTGCAAACTTTTTTTGCAAATTCTGAATATTTCTCACTGATAGGCAGGACTTTAACCTGATCCGGACTGAGCCAGAGAGGCAGGTGTCCACCGGTGTGCTCGAGGAGCACGGCGGTGAATCTCTCGATGGATCCGAAGGGTGCCCTGTGGATCATGACCGGACGCTGCTTGCTTCCGTCAGCAGCGGTATATTCAAGCTGGAACCTCTCAGGCAGGTTGTAATCGACCTGGATGGTTCCGAGCTGCCACTTCCTTCCGATGGCGTCCTTAACCATGAAGTCAAGTTTGGGTCCGTAGAAAGCGGCCTCGCCATACTCAACGACGGTCTTGAGACCCATTTCAGCTGCAGCCTCTATGATAGCGTTCTCAGCCTTCTCCCAATTCTCGTCGCTTCCGATGTACTTGGCCTTGTTGTTGGGATCCCTGAGGGAAACCTGGGCAGTGTACTTGTCGAATTTGAATACCTTGAAGACATAGAGAATCAGTTCTATGACTTTCTCGAACTCTCCCTTGAGCTGGTCAGGGGTTACGAACATGTGGGCGTCATCCTGGGTGAAGGAACGTACCCTGGTAAGGCCGTGGAGCTCACCGCTCTGCTCGTAACGGTAAACCGTACCGAACTCTGCCATCCTCAGGGGAAGATCCCTGTAGGACCTTGGGGATGAACGGAATATCTCACAGTGATGAGGGCAGTTCATCGGCTTCAGCATGTACTCCTCTCCCTCCTGTGGAGTATGGATAGGCTGGAAGGAATCCTTGCCGTACTTGGCATAATGGCCGGAAGTAACATAAAGGTCCTTGCTGCCGATATGAGGAGTGACCACCGGGAGATAGCCGTACTCATTCTGCTTCTTGCGAAGGAACTTCTCAAGCTCGAACCTCATCACGGAACCCCTTGGGAGCCATAGAGGAAGGCCCATTCCAACACGGGAGGAGAAGGTAAAGAGCTCCATCTCCTTTCCAAGTTTGCGGTGATCCCTCTTCTTGGCCTCTTCCAGGACGACGAGATATTCATCGAGCATGGACTTCTTGGGGAAGGTGATGCCGTAAACCCTGGTGAGCTGGCCGCGGGTCTCATCTCCACGCCAGTAGGCTCCTGCCAGAGCGGTCAGCTTGACGGCCTTGATGACCTCGGTGTTGCGGAGATGGGGTCCCCTGCACAGGTCGGTGAAATGGCCGTTGGTATAATAAGTGATGGTGCCGTCCTCGAGTTCGCTGATAAGCTCGCACTTGTACTGGTCGCCTTTCTCCTCGAAATGCTTGAGAGCCTCAGCCTTGGACACATCGATCCTGGTGAAGTCCTGCTTTTCGCGTGCAAGTTCAAGCATCCTCTTTTCAATCTTGGGGAAGTCAGCGTCAGTCAGCTGCATTCCGGCGAGATCCACATCGTAATAGAAGCCATTCTCGATTGCCGGTCCGATTCCGAACTTTATCCCGGGATAGAGATCCTCAAGAGCCTCGGCCATAAGATGGGAGGACGAATGCCAGAAAACCCTCTTGGCCTCGTCATCTTCCCATTTCAGAAGGACTATCGAGCAGTCTTCCTCGATAGGACGGTTCAGGTCAAAAGTCTGTCCTTTGCCGATCGTGGTGTCCGTGGCGGGCTTGACCGCAATGGCAAGTACTTCTTCTGCAAGCCTGGGGCTGATGCCCTTGGCAATCTCATAACCTGTTACGCCTTTCTCGAATGCCCTGACGCTGCCGTCAGGAAATGTGATGTTGATCATAATCCATATTATTATATAGCCTACAAAGATAACAATAATTTTGCTATTTTTGCATATTCATAGCTAGTTGAACGACAATGCAAAAAGAGTACACATCAAGCGCTTCCTGGAACAGTGCCGCCATCGCTGGCCTCCTTATGGCCGCAGTGACCATCGCGCTCGAGTTCCTGGGATCCCTTAGTTCCAAGGCTCCCGGCTTCGCAGGAGGAATCCTTAATTTCTTCGCATGGGCTGCGAAACTGATTCTCTGCGCCTTCACTTTCAGGGAGCTCCTTAAGAGATTCCATCAGAATTATAGTGGCGTTGACTATTTTGCCCTTAAACGCTACGGGCTGAAGTTAGCCTTGTTCTCCGCCATACTTGTAGCCGGATACTCCCTTGTCAATCTCCTTCTGATCAATCCGGATTCAATTGAGACTATGATGGATGCCTTCCGTGAGGGTTATTCCTCCATGATGGATTCCAACTCTGAAGCAGCCATGGAAAAGATGCTTCCGAAGATGCCTGCCTACATAGGATTCGTGACAGTCATCTACTGTTTCATCTGGGGATGGCTCTACACCGGCATATTCACAAAGGGTATCGCCCCTTTGGACCCTTTCTCAGACATCAACACACCAGACAACCAATAGACCATGGAATATTCAAAAGATCTCTCGATTATTATCCCTCTTCTCAACGAGGAAGAATCCCTCGGGGAACTCCTTTCCTGGATCAGGAGTGTCATGAACAGGGAAGGTTACATTTACGAAGTGATATTCGTTGATGACGGCAGTTCCGACGGGTCCTGGAAAAAGATCCAGGAGATCGCTGATGGAGATCCGAGGGTCAAGGGAATATCTTTCCGTCGCAATTACGGCAAGTCAGCAGCCCTGTACCATGGATTTGCAAAGGCTGAAGGCAGGGTGGTTGTGACCATGGATGCAGACCTCCAGGACTCACCAGAAGAGATTCCTGAGATGTACAGGATGATCGTCGAAGATGGTTATGATGTGGTTTCAGGATGGAAGCAGCACAGGCAGGACAACAAAATCACCAAGAATCTTCCTTCCAAACTGTACAATGCCACGGCACGCAAGATAACCGGTATCAAGTTACACGACATGAACTGCGGGCTGAAGGCCTATCGTAACGAGGTTGTGAAGAATATCGAAGTGTACGGAGAGATGCACAGGTACATCCCATACCTTGCAAAGAATGCCGGTTTCGACAAGATTACCGAAAAGCCGGTACATCACCAGAAAAGGAAGTACGGAAAGAGCAAATTCGGTATGGAGAGATTCGTCAACGGATTTCTGGATCTCCTGTCACTTTGGTTCCTCAGCACTTTCGGGAAAAAGCCAATGCATTTCTTCGGCTTTTCCGGTCTCCTTATGTTCCTCGTGGGCTTTGTGATGACAATATGGATCATAGTTGCCAAACTGGTCCATCAGGCACGGGGAATAAGGTTCAGGGCAGTTACAGACCAGCCACTGTTCTACCTTGCACTGGTTGCAGTGATGCTGGGTGTCGTACTGTTCCTTGCCGGATTCATCTGCGAGTTGATCTCGAGGAATTCGCAGGACAGGAACAACTATAACATTAAAGAAACTCTGGACTAATCCTCGTCCGTAGTTGCAGGATCTTCTTCAAGTTCCTGCGCTTCGATGGCTTCAGGATTATCCATTTGCTCCTCAGGCAAGAGGGTCTGAGTCTGGTTGCGGGGCATTTCGACAATATCGGGAGGGCAACCGTAGCATGCCTGGAAAAGAAAGACGGAAGCGGTAAGCGAGGCGCCCATGAGCAGTTTCAACAAGATTTTCTTCATAGCGGTTATACCTATTCGGTTGTAAATATAGATATTTATGTCAGATAACGGAACAGAAAGGATTGTAGAAGGTCCATCTAAGAAACCAGGTTTTTTCAAAAGGTTGTGGCGGTTCATCCGCAACACAGTGATCGTTGCCATGATTCTGGTTCCGTGCGGATATGCTGCTAAGCTGCAACTCAAGCTTAGGGATGTTTACGACACGACCGACAGTCTCAAGAATGCCCTCGCTGAGAGCTATGCAAGGCTGGACTCACTTAAACTGATGCAGGACAACGAGCTGTTGTTCAAGGACTCGCTCGATGATCTCGTGGAGAAGAAGTTGGATGAAGGTGTGACCAATGCAATGATATCCATCGATACCACTTTGGACTGGCAGACTGCACGGAAAGCGATTGAAGATAACATCAATATAAGCAGCTGGATTGACACACTGTGCATCAAGTATCCAGACGGAGTCGCCTCACATGTCAAGCTCCATTACATTAAAGAACACGACCAAAGGCTCGAACGCCTGAACCACTACCTCTCCACCAAATTCCCCGAACACCATCCCACAGAAGACTGATAGTCCACCAATTTCTCAGTCCTCTTTACTCCCGGCCGTACACCCCCTCGGAGCGAAGCGACCCAGGGGGTCCTGGACTGATTATCCACCCCCTCGGAGCGAAGCGACCGGGGGAGTTTGAGGGGAACTCCCCTCAATGTATAAATAAAGAGTCCCGGGCAGGATTTTACTCCTGCTCGGGACTCCCGAAGAACGGCGGCGACCTACTCTCCCAACTGGTGGGTCAGT
>JAGCWD010000084.1 GCA_017962025.1 Bacteroidales bacterium | reverse complement strand
TGAAATAGTACCTCTGCAAAATGACGGAGAGAGACTCCACAAGGAAGATTCCGCAGAGGATGGGAAGGAGAAGTTCCTTCCTCATGAGTACGGCACCGACTCCGATTATTCCTCCGATCGTAAGGCTTCCGGTATCTCCCATGAACACCTGGGCCGGATAAGAATTGTACCAGAGGAATCCCATCAAGGCTCCGACAAAGGCAGACATGAAGATGGCAATCTCTCCACTCCCTGGAATATACATGATGTTCAAGTAGTTGGAGTCCACCATGTTGCCTCCGAGCCAGGCCAGTATACCCAAAACGACTCCTACAATGGCACTTGTCCCTGCTGCCAGTCCGTCCATTCCGTCAGTGAGGTTTGTCCCGTTGGAACAGCCGGTGATGACCAGGACGATCATCAGGACATATAATCCCCACTTGCAATACCAACCCCATTTGCCTTTGAAAGGAGAAAACCATTTGTAGTCGAATTCATGATTCTTGACGAATGGAATGGTGGTCTTGGTACTTTTGATCACGTTCTCCATCTTCCAGCCCGAATCATTCGCCACCAGTGTCTCAGAATCTACGTTGAGGGAGTGGCTGTTACCCTGCGCCACAATGTTGTCCACTCCGGCCTTCACAGGCACTTTCTCCCTTACCACGATGTCGTCGCTGAGCCATACTGTCATTCCTACGACCAGTCCAAGGATCAGCTGGGCGAGAAGTTTTACCTTAGGATGCAAGCCCTCCTTGTTGTGCTTGAAAACCTTGATGTAGTCATCGGTAAATCCCAGGGCTCCGCACCACAGGGTTGTGAAAAGAAGGAGCTGGGCATAGACATTGGTCAGGTCACAGAACAACAGGACCGGAACTACTATTGAAATGATAATGATGATGCCACCCATAGTAGGAGTACCCTTCTTCTGCATCTGGCCTTCCAGACCCAGGTCCCGGATCGTTTCTCCTATCTGCTTGCGCTGAAGCCAGGAGATGATGTACCTTCCGATGAAGAAGGCGATCAGCATTGCAGTGACACTGGTCATCATTGCCCTGAAGGACAGGTAGTTGATCAGGTGCTCTCCTGGAAAATCGAATTTCTGTAGGTATTTTAACAGGTGGTATATCATTGTGCAGTACTTTTATTCATTTATTTGCATTTGACTGAATACTTCGGCCACTATCTCCCTTTCGTCGAAATGGCGTTTTTCGGTTCCGAGGATCTGGTAAGTCTCATGGCCTTTTCCAGCCAGGAGGATAATTGCTCCGGAGGGAGCCAGCATTATCGCTGTCCTGATTGCTTCCTTGCGGTCGGCTATGCTGACTGTCTTGGAGAGGCCCTTGGGGCTGAAACCGGCCCTTATCTCCTCCATGATGTCTTCCGTCCTCTCAGTCCTGGAGTTGTCGGAGGTGACGAAGATCCTGTCGGAATATTCTTCTGCTACCTTAGCCATTTCGGGACGCTTTGTCCTGTCGCGGTCTCCACCGCAGCCGAAAAGGCAGATGAGTTCCTTCCCGCGGTCGATTTCCCTAAGGGTCCTGAGTACATTGTCCAGAGCGTCAGGAGTGTGGGCATAGTCGATGATCACTGACAATCCCTTGGGACCGCGTATGACTTCCAGCCTTCCCTTTGCAGGCTCCAGTTTGCTTATGGCTACCAGAGTTTCTTCCGGATCGGCACCAAGAGCCATCGCAGCGCTGTAGATAGCCAGGATGTTGTACGCGTTGTGTCTTCCGATGAGCCTTGTCCAGGCCTCGCGGCCGTCTATCCTGAGGAGCATACCTTCGAAACTCTCTTCGACGATCCTGCAGGTGTGGTCTGCCATTCCCTTGCAGGAATATGTCTCCACCTTTGCCCTGGTGTTCTGTACCATCACCTCTCCGTGGCGGTCGTCGATGTTGATGACTGCGGTTGCTGCGGATCCCAGGTTGTCGAAGAACAGTTTCTTGCATCTGAGGTATTCAGCGAAGGTCCCATGATAGTCCAGATGGTCGTGGGTCAGGTTGGAGAAGATAGCGACCTTGAAATCGAGGCCGGCAACCCTTTCCTGCTCGACTCCGATCGAGCTGACCTCCATGAAACAATATTCACATCCAGCCTTTACCATCTCGTCGAGGAGGAAGTTGATGGTGATGGGGTCGGCTGTGGTGTTGACGGCCTCACTGCTTCGTGTGCCGACGTAGTTTGCTATCGTCGAGAGAAGACCGCAGTTGTAGCCCTGGGCCATGAACAGTTCGTAAAGGAGGGTCACTGTGGTGGTCTTGCCGTTAGTACCGGTAATCCCGACGAGGGAAAGCTTCCTGGACGGATTGTCGTAGAAGTTGGCGGCCATTATGGCAATCGCATGGCGGGAAGAGGAGACCTTGACAAAGGTTACATTTCCTTCGGCAGGTTCAGGAATCTGCCCGTCTTCATATACGATGGCCACCGCTCCTGCCTCCAATGCCTTTCCTATGTAGGCATGGCCATCGGTGTCATGACCCTTTACAGCTATGAACATGGCTCCCGGAGCGACTTTGCGGGAGTCATTGCAAACAGCGGTTATCTCGATGCCAGGATTCCCCTTGACCTCAAGCACTCCGCTGTTCCTTATGATGTCTTCCAGTCTCATTTGAGAGTGATGGTTACAGTGGTTCCGTTAGCCGCCTTCTGACCCGCCTGCGGGACCTGGGAGACGACGTGCCCGGTTCCTGAATAAATACACTTGAGTCCGCTGTTCTCTATCATGTACATAGCATCCTTGAGTCCGAGTCCCTTCAGGTCGGGAACAACCGGATTCTTCGGGTCTGCCTGGGCAGGCAGTTCCCTGTCGAGGGCCATCTGGGGGATGGACACCTTGGGCTCCAGTTCCTTCCCCCATGAAGGATCGATGGCGTACAGGGCGTCAACGATTTCCCTCATTGCGGCGGCAGGAAGGACTCCACCATAGACGCTGCCCCTGATCAGGTATGATTTCAAGCAGATAATCGCGCTGTACTTGGGCTCGTCGGCCGGGAAGAATCCCACGAACGTCGCAAGGTTGTGGTAGCTGCCGTCCTTGGTGACATAAGGGGTGCTCATCCCATATTTCTTTATCTCCTCTCCTGAAAGGACCTGCCTTGAGGTACCTGTCTTACCAGCGACTTGGACCTTGGCTCCCTTGAGCCGGGTAGCGGTACCTTCGGAGGTAACAGCCTTCATCGCCCTGAGAAGGGTGTCTGCAGTGGCCTTTGAGCAGATTGATGCATTGAGTACTGCCGGACCCTTCTTTGTCTTGACAACCCCGTCTTTCTCTATGCTTTCCACCAGGTAGGGCTTCATCATCTTTCCCTTGTTGGCTACGGCGTTGTAGAAGGTAAGGATGTGCAGGGGAGTCTCTTTGATGGCATAGCCCATTCCAACGCTTCCCAGGTCGGTCGCGCTCCAGCGAGGGGATTCGGGATTCGGAAGCTCGGGCTCCCTCAGGCCGTCCAGGTCGAAGTCAAAGGCCTGCCCCAGTTTGTACATGTAGAGCTTGTCCAGGAATTTCTTTGGATTGTCAGAATAATTCTTGACGGCCAGGTAACGGAAGACATAGTTGGATGAGATTTCAAAACCGTGGAGGATCGAAATGTCCGTCATTCCGCGCACATGGTCATCCGGCGGGTATCCAGGGAGGATTCCGTTGTTGGTGGGGATCCTGTCATCCAGGGACTTGATATATCCGTCTTCCAGGGCTGTCATCAGGGTGGTGGCTTTGAATACGGATCCGGGTTCCGAATTGAGTCCGATTGCCATGTTGTAGGTTTCGCTCAGGCTCCAGTCGGTGGAGTCCCTCATGAGGTTGACCATGGAGCGGATGGCTCCGGTCTTGAC
>JAGCWD010000083.1 GCA_017962025.1 Bacteroidales bacterium | reverse complement strand
GACCAAGAAAGAGGACCATGGAAGCTCATCAATGACCATTTCCCAGGTCATCGGACTCCAGGATGAAACCCAGTTCGAAGTCAAGGAAGCCACGGTGGTGGCCAAGGCCACAGTCGGTATAATCGTTTCCGACGGAACCAGCGCCGTATATCTCTACCATGGATCGAGGATCGATGTCTCTGCCAGTGTCGGTGACGTTGTTTCCATCAGTGGAACAAAGACCACTTACAACGGAGTTCCGGAACTCACTATCACCGCCAGCTCAGATGTGACCGTGCAGTCCTCCGGCAATCCTGTCAACCATCCTGCGGCAGATGACATCAACTCCACGCTGGACAGCTATTCCGCTTCTACTGCTGAGTATATCACTTTCACTGGTGATCTTGTGAAGTCCGGCAACTACTACAATGTTACAGTGCCAGGAGCTTCTTCACGCCAAGGCAGTATCACTTCCCCGATCAACACCAGCGGTTATTACATCTCCGGCAAGAAGATCGAAGATCTGAGCGGACATAACGTTACTGTCAAGGGTTACTTCAACGGTTTGACCAGCCAGGGCAAGTACGTCACAATCATCCTGACTGACATAGTTGACAATGGTTCTAGCCAGGGAGGTGACGATACTCCTGGAGGTGATACCCCAGGCGGCGGTGGCTCTGATGTCAGCGGTAACACAGAGACTGTCGATTTCTCTGCACAGGGTTATGAAAACGCCCAAGCCGTTTCATCATTCAGTGGGCAGAACTTCTCCATCAGTTTCGACAAGGGTTCCAACAGCAATGCACCTAAGTACTATAATACAGGTAGTGCCATCAGGTGCTATGGTAGCAACAGTTTCACGATTTCTTCGAGCAATACTATCACCGGAATAACCCTGACATTTGCCAGCGGAGAAGGAACTAATGAAATCACTGTCGATAAAGGTTCCTACTCAGATGGCACATGGACTGGTTCTGCATCTTCCGTTACATTCACGATCGGAGGAACCACAGGACACAGGCGAATTGCCAAGGTAGCCGTTACTTTTGAGGAATAGACAATAAAATCAAGGGGTCCCGATTTCGAGACCCCTTGATTTTATCTAGTTACATAACGGCCATAACCGGCTGGGGGAATCAGCCTCTTCCTGAAGCAGCGACCATGTCATGAACGTGATTGTTGAAATCTTTCCTGGAAAGGAGTTCCTCCAACGTCAGATGCATCCTCCAGCGCCAGTAATGACGGGGATTGGCAGGTACATTGATCCTCTCATCCTCTGGATTACCCTGATAACGTCCTGCTCCGTCCACAGACATCCAGTCCTGAAGAGGAAGGATACAGAACATGGCCGGAGAGTCGAGGTGCTGGCGGATGATCATCTCACAAACCCATGGTTCGCATGATGATGGTGCCTGTCCTTCGCAATGAAGCATCTCGTGGAAATACTTTTCGGTCATCTCACGGTCTTCCTCCCACCAGGCACGCAGCGAAGACGTGTCGTGCGAACCGGTTGTGCAAACTGACATGTAGGGATAGGTTGAAGGGTTACCGAAAGTGTCCTCAGGAGACTTCGGCATCCTCTGTACCTCAAGGGAGAGGATCCTGAGTTCGTCCATGGTCTCTGGAACACAGGCCGGGATCATTCCAAGGTCTTCACCACATGCAAGCATCTTGGTCGAATCCAGAAGGGCAGGAAGCTTTTTCATGGCTGTCTCTTTCCAGAAAGAATTATGCCTCCGGTAGAAGAAATCATAGTAGAGATCATTGTAGGCATTCTTCCGGGCTTCGTCCAGAGAATCGAAAGTCATAGTGTTCTGGGAGGAAATCCTGGGGTGATACCATCCTTTACGGTGCGGATCCTCGACAAAGAGTTCGGTAGCAGGTTCGAATCCCCTTGACCTCAGTTCGTCTCCTGAATAAGGAAGTGCCGGATTGAAATGACCGAGGAGTCCTGACTTGATCCCCAGGGGAATCTCCCAAATCCTGAAGAAACCAAGGATGTGGTCGATACGGAAAGCGTCGAAGTACTCACTCATCTTACCGAGGCGCGCCTTCCACCACCCGTACCCGTCCTTGCTCATCTCTTCCCAATTGTAGGTCGGGAAGCCCCAGTTCTGGCCGTCTTCAGAAAAAGCATCCGGCGGTGCACCAGCCTGGGAATCCAGATTGAACAGCTCTGGATACTGCCAGGCATCAACGCTGGTACGGCTGATGCCGATCGGCAGGTCACCCTTTATGGCCACTCCCTTGGAATGGGCGTATTCAACAGCATCTTTAAGCTGGGCATCCAGGCAGAACTGCTCCCAGAGGTAGAAATCCATCTCAGAAGAGTGATCATTCCTGAATGCATCGACCGCTGTCCGTGAATATTCGGAAAGCTCTTTCCACTTCCCGAACTCCGGGGTACCATTCTGGTCACGGAGTACGCAGAATGCGGCATAGGGAACAAGCCAATGCTCATTGGCATTGAAGAATCTCTTGAAATCATCACCTTGTAGATCAGCCTTGCCGACAGTTTTGAAAGCTTTTCGCAGGAGGCGGTCTTTTTCAGAGTTTACCCTCTCATAGTCTATCTGAGGAAGGGCATTCAGTTCCTTCTGCAAGGAGAGATATTCCTTCGTAGGCTTCACTCCTGCATCCATAAGGGAAATGAACTGCGGATGTAGGGCGAAGGTAGAATTGGCATTATAGGGATAGGAATCCGTCCATGTACGGGTCATGGTGGTGTCATTGATTGGAAGAAGCTGGATGACACTCTGGCCGGTGGCAACTGCCCAATCGGACAGTTTCTTGATGTCCTTGAACTCTCCGACTCCGAAACTCTCCTCGCTTCTCAGGGAGAAGACGGGAATGGCGACACCGGAGCCCTTCCATTCCTTGCGGTCAAAGACCGGATCCTTGTCACAGACTACCAACAGGGAATCATTCCCGAGACTTCCGTGGCAGAAATGATTCGGACCCACCTCCCAGGCACGGGGCTCCTTCTTGGCAGCATCAAGGATGACAAACTTGTACTCAAAAGGACCTTGGACATCAATGAATATGCTCCAAAGAGGGGAAGAAGAAGCCGAAAGTGGATGGAAAACCTCCCAGTCACCGATAGCAGGACCGCTTCCGGCAATCGCCAGAATCTCTCCACGACGGACCTGAGGTGCTGCAACCATCAAGGCAAGATTGCCATTACGGTTCTGCCTTGCCGGCTTCCCTTTCCGGAAGATCACATCGGTGAAGGCCTTCGTCCAGAAAGGAGAATCAGAAGGCCTGTCATGCCATGCATCCCGTACTTCAAGTTCTGCCGGTTTCTTACCGGCCGGCAGGGGGATGCTGTGTCCCGACCATTCCCTGCGGATGGCTTTTCCATTCCTGCGGACTTCGAATGTATAGTCCAGGGACCTTGCACTGGATGGTACAGTTGTCTCGCCCATCCATATTCCTTCAAGTACATACTGCATCGGGACGGCATTGCCGTTGCCCAGAACCATGCAAATGTTTTCACCAAAAGAGGTAAAATACTCAATACTGACTTTGACTTTCATGATTTGACCGAACAAGCATTTTTGCTCCGAAGATGCAATATAGCCAAAATATCCGAAAATGGCTATCTTTGCAATGCACAATCAACCGGACGATGGACTGCAAGGAACTTGAGATAATGGCCCCGGCTGGCAATTTCGAATGCCTGCTTGCTGCAATTGAGGGTGGTGCCGACTCCGTCTATTTTGGGGTTGGCCGCCTTAACATGCGTTCCCATTCGGCAGGCAATTTCGCCCCGGAAGACCTTGCTGCAGTCGTGGAAACATGCCGTAACCATGGGGTCAAGACCTACATGACCCTCAACATCGCTCTTTACGAAGATGACCTTGCCTCCATGAGGGAAACCCTCGATGCAGCGAAGACAGCCGGAGTTGATGCTATCATCGCATCCGACATGGCGGCAATTTCCTATTGCAGGGAAATCGGTATGGAGGTCCACGCGTCCACCCAGCTCAACATCTCCAACATCGAGGCCCTTAAGTTCTACTCCCAGTTCGCCGATGTGATAGTTTTGGCAAGGGAACTTACGCTGAAGCAGGTAAAGGCAATCCATGATGCGATAGTCAATGAAAATGTCACCGGGCCTTCGGGCAATCTGGTCAGGATAGAGATGTTCGCACACGGGGCTCTGTGCATGGCGGTCTCCGGCAAATGCTACCTCAGCCTTCATGGCTGTGGACACTCTGCCAACCGGGGCGAATGCTACCAGCTCTGCCGTCGCGGTTATGAGCTCACCGATCTTGAGACCGGGGAGAAACTTCACCTCAGGAACAAGTATCTCTTGTCTCCAAAGGATCTTTGTACCATCGAATTCATGGACAAGATAATCGATGCCGGAGTCAAGGTTTTCAAGATTGAAGGCAGGGCGAGGTCCGCTGAATATGTCAAAAGAACGGCGTCGTGCTACCGCCGTGCCGCAGATGCCGTCTGCAATGGTACATATTCCCCCGAATTCGCTTCCAAACTTAAGGAGGAACTTTCAGAGGTCTTCAACCGGGGATTCTGGGACGGTTACTACCAGGGAGCCATGATGGCTGAATGGAGCGAGATCTACGGAAGCCAGTCAACACGCAAGAAGGTCTATGTCGGAAAGGTTACAAACTGGTACGACAGGATCGGTGTTGTCGAAATCGCTATGGAATCAGGGGAAATGAAGGTTGGAGATGACTATCTGGTCATCGGATCCACTACTGGAGTCTACGAAGGCTCAGTCGAAGAGATAAGGGTGGATCTGAAGCCAGTCCGGGATGTACGCAAGGGAGATGTGTGCTCCATGCCGGTGACTTTCCCTGAAGGATGGAAGGGAGAGAAAAAGCTGCGGCGAGGCGACAGGCTCTATCTTTGGGTAGAGGCAGGTGAATGAGAGAAACGGCGCGGTCCTTCGACCGAGCGCCAATAATCGGAATCAAAAGACTCAGGATGCTTGTAGGGACCTTCATGGTCTATCGTGAAGGCCATATAGGTTATCTTGTACCCCTGCGAAAGGAACATCCTTTCGTAAAAGGTCTGAACCTCGAATAATTCCGGTCCGGGAGTGTATCCCTCCCGGCAACCGTGGCTACCCTCGGCCACGTAAGAGGGGGGACCGCCGACGTAGTCGGTGGTGGGGTCCGCGAAGCGGACGTTGTCCGGGAGGGATACACTCCCGGACCGGAGGGCATAGAGGTCGGTGGTAGAAGCGAGGACGGTGAGGCCGTTCTCGGCTGCTACGGCCATGGTATATTCGTGTAGGAAACGGCTGTCCGTCTTGAGGTGGATGATACCGCCCGGTTTAAGGAACTTGCGGTAACGCTCAAGGAACAGCGGGCTGGTAAGGCGGGAATTCTCGCTTTTCAGCTGCGGATCGGAAAACGTGAGCCAGATTTCACTCACCTCCCCGGGACCGAAGAAAGCATCGATGAACTCAATCCTTGTACGCAGGAATGCCACGTTGGACAACTTTTCCTCAGTAGCAGTCTTAGCTCCCTTCCAAAGCCTTGCACCTTTTATGTCAACTCCAATGTAATTCCTGTCCGGGACCCTTCTGGAAAGGTCTATAGTGTACTCCCCTTTCCCGCATCCCAATTCGAGTACGATGGGCTGGTCCTTGGAGAACATCGTACCATTCCAATGGCCCTTTACAGGATGGTCGTTCAGAGACAATCCTGCCGAATGACCTCCGCTCTTGTCCAGGATAAGGGAGGCATCAGGCTGAAGGAGGCAGGAGAACGTTTCGTTCTCTGCGAATTTCCTAAGTTTGTCGTGTCCCATCAGTGTCTCTTTAGAATAATTCCAAGCCCCCGGACGCACGGGGAATCGTTTACCACCTTCGCATTCAGACGCCAGGTGCCACCTTCTGAAGGCACAAAGCGGTCAAGATATTCACTTACAAAATCTTTTGAATAGTAGGACATGTCGACAGGACGGCCGATTCTGATGAAAGTGGTGTCAGTGATAATGGAATCAGACGGCGAAAACAACCTGAGATCCAGAACCAGGCTGTCGGAAGGGAATTCACCGAAAGACGGGCGCTCGAGCCTGGTGTAGAAATCCAGGCTGTACGAAGCTGTGGTGTCGGACAGATCAAGGGTGAAAGGATAGGTATCCCCGTACTGCGCCTTCTCCCTCATAACGAAAGGCTCGTAGGAAGGAGGAGGGGCACAAGATGCCGCTATTGCGGCGAGGACGATTATCAGAAGGCGCCCTTTCATCACAGGATCAAGATTGTTTTCCGCGACCGTTCTTGCGGTTACCACGGTTCCGGTTCTTTCCCTTGGACTTCTTGGGTTTGTCGAACCTGGTGATGCTGTCGTCTCCCACTGCAGAGATGAACTGGGGGCCCATGGGTTCTGGTTCGAACTTCAGGGACTCGGGCTTCTCTCCATTGCGGTTCATCATTATTATCTCCCTGACCTCATCAGCAGAAAGTGCATAGAGATTGGAAAGGGAGCCCTTGTCATAGGAGAAATACATGATTTCCTGAAGGATATCTGTCTTGACAAGATAAGCAGGTCCGTCCTCGAATTCAAGGGGTTCGCTGACCTTTGGAATACGCGTCTGCGCATCCAGGTAATTTGCCACCTCGTAATTCAGGCAGCATTTCAGTTTTCCGCACTGGCCGGCAAGTTTCTGAGGATTCAGGGAGAGGTCCTGGGAACGTGCGGCTGATGTGGAAATGGATTGGAAACTGGTAATGTAGTTGGCGCAGCAGAGCTCCCTGCCACAGACACCAAGTCCTCCGATAAGACCGGCTTCCTGACGCGCTCCAATCTGTTTCATCTCAATCCTGATCCGGAATTCCTCGGCGTAAATCTTGATCAGTTGGCGGAAATCGACACGGCCGTCAGCAATGTAGTAGAAGATGGCCTTGGTTCCGTCTCCCTGGAATTCCACGTCTCCGATTTTCATATCCAGTCCAAGTTCCGCAGCAATCCTGCGCGCCTGGATCATGGTATCCTGCTCCCGGGCAATGGCCTCCTGCCATTTGGAAATATCGAAAGGCTTCGCCCTGCGATAGATCTTCCTAAGTGGATTGACTTCCGGATTGACCCCCTTGCACTTCATCTGCCGTCCTACAATCGGGCCCTCAAGGGTCACGATTCCGAGATCATGACCGTTGGCGGCCTCGACTATCACAAGGTCGCCGGTCTTGATACCCTGGCCGGAAGCGTTGATATATATTCCTTTGCGGGTGTTTTTGAAACGCACCTCGAAAAGGTCCTTGTACTGTTCCTGGGTCACGCCCTTCAACCAGTTGTAGGATTCGAGTTTGCAGCATCCCTGGCGGTAGTTGCAATCGAACTCTCCTGTCTCCTCGTCCTGGGCAACGGTACACCCACGGCTGCAGTCGAATTTAATGGCTTCGTTATATGCGCTTTCCATCGTTTCGTCAATAAATAGTATAGAGCCTGCCAACCATTTCGCAGAACAGGATCTTCTGGTTCACGTTCTTGTCAATCAGCATCTGGGCCCTGTCCAGGCAGGCTGCTGCCTGCCTTGGGAAATTCTTCCGGAACTTACCGGCGATGGAAGAGAAAAACTCTTCCTCGGCCGGAGAAATCCCCGCTATCCCGGTCAATCCCTGTTGGATAAGGAAAACCTTCCTAAGGCATTCACCGGCAAATTTACAAAAAGCTTTCTGTTTTTCACGGTACCCTATCTCAGAGAGGGTCTCCCCGCATGAGAGAGCCGCAGCAAGATCCCTCGATCCAACGGCATCCATGAGATTCCTGAATATTTCCATCTGCTCCTGGTAATCCTCCTTGTCGGACAGATAATGAATCGCTGCGCCGACGCTGCCCCCGGAGGCCAAAGCAGCCTCTTCGGCATCGACCGGATCCTTTTCAAAACCGGACACGAGAATCCTGCCGATATCTTCCCTTGAATAAGGAAGGATCCGCAGTGCCTGACATCTGGATGAGATAGTCTGCATCACCTTCTCGGGAGCATGGGTCACCATAAGGAATATGGTCTTCTCCGGAGGTTCCTCCACAGCCTTGAGAAGCCTGTTGGCCGCAGTGGCGTTCATCTTCTCCGGCAGATAGACAACGACAGCCTTCCAACCTCCTTCAACGGGTGTAAGGTAGATTGTCTCCAGGATCTCACGCGCCTCTGCATTATTGATGACAGTCTGCTTCCCCTCGATCCCGAAGGCCTCGTTCACTTCCGACTCCAGGGCATAAGGATTAGCCTTCATCAAATCGCGCCAATACTTCAGGAACAATTCAGCGCGGAGGTTCTGCACTTTTTCTGTGACCTTGCTTCCTGCTGCCACCGGATAGATGTAGTGGACATCCGGATGAATCAGGCCGGATACCTTGTGCTCATCCTGAAAGACCTCGCTAAGGAAAGCGAGGATAATCGCCATTGCCCCGCAACCATCATTCTCATAGAGCATCATCGCGTGCGGAATCCTTCCGTCGCGAACCATGCCGGTCAAAGCGGTCACGGCATCCTTGTTACCTATGATACTGTCGAGGGTCATCTGTCCCTTTTGGCCGTGAATTCGGCTATTGCTGCAAGATAATCTTTTTCTTTTGAATCAGGAAGCATCCCAAGAGAATCCATCGCCTTCTTGACATATTCCTGTAATCTGGAGTCAGCATATTCATTGCCGCCATTGTCGAAGACGAATCCACGGATTTCTTCCTTGAATTCGGGATGGTCCTGGATCTGAAGGACTTTCCGCCTGATCATCGCAGCCATGTCATCATCCACCTTTGACAGGGCACCAAGCAAGGGAAGGGTTATCTTCTGCTCCCCGAGATCCACTCCGACAGGCTTTCCCAAGATGGTTTCGCCGCAGTAGTCGAGAATGTCATCCTTTATCTGAAAAGCCATCCCAAGACTGATGGAATACTCCCTGACAGCCTCGACCATTTCAGCAGGAGCATCTACGGATATGGCAGCCGAAACACCGGTAGCTTCGAACAGAGAGGCGGTTTTACTGTAGATAATACGGAGATAGTCCTCTTCGTCAGTATCGCAGCAGGTTGACTTCTGCAGCTGGAGTATCTCACCCTTGGCAAGATCACTTAAGGTCTTTGCGAAAATCCGGATTGCCTCCTCGCTATGGACCGGAGAAGCGAGGATGTTATCCACAGCCTTGACGAGCCAATAGTCACCGATCAGAACAGAAGCAGGTCCTCCGAGCAATGACATCACTGTAGGGACCCCACGCCTTTCGGAACTTCCGTCAACCACATCATCGTGGAGAAGGGTGGCGTTGTGAAGGAGTTCGGAAGCTGCAGCAAAACGGAAGCTGTCAGCGGTTGTCAGACCTCCCGAGCAGGCCCTTGCCACAAGAAGTGACATGAGGGGACGGAGTTGTTTTCCTCCATGTGAAAGGATGGCGGAATTTGTCTTGTTCAGAAGATCGATATCGCTCTGGAGTGTACTGTGGATCAATTTCAAGGTATTGATCCAGTCCTCACCGAGAAAGGTCCTTAGTTCGTCAAGATTCATCAGGGAACACTACACTATTACAAGAGTTCAGCAAGCTCCTCGACACTCGAAGGGAAATCAATCAACGACCTGGATTCAGGATCCAGCATACCCGTCGAGACATAATGGTCGAGAAGGGAGACCAGAGGGTCATAGAATCCGTCAATGTTGAGAGCTATTACCCTGCCTTTGAAGATTCCAAGCTTGGCGAGGGTCAGAGTGTCTATCAACTCGTCCAGGGTACCGATACCACCAGGCAATGCGATGGCGGCGTCTGCTCCCTCGCGCATCTTCTCCTTCCGTTCTGCCATGGTCTCAGTCCAAATTGTCCGGGTCAGGGCAGGATAATGATACTCGGTCATGAATCGAGGAAGTATCCCTAAATGGGTACCTCCACAGGCAATGACCTCATCAGCCACAACCTTCATGGTACCCTTGACAGTACCACCGGAAACTATGGTGTAACCAAGCGAACAAGCCGCGCGGACAAGATTCCGCGCAGCTTGGTTAAAATTCGGATCTATGTCATTGCTTGCAGAGCAGAAGATTACGATCTTCCGCTCCCCTTCTGCATGGACGTCCATTAGAAGAAGAGTGCGACAGAGATGGCGAATCCGTTGAAGTTGAAATCCTTGATTGCCGTTCCGGTCTTGTTGATGTTTCCTTTGTAAACATTACCGAAGTTCCAGAAATATTTGGCGGAAATCTGGAAATGGGAGATGTCGATACCGGCACCCAGGCTCATTCCGTACTCAACCTTCACAAGCTCGGTGTCCACGCTCTTTATCTCATCCTTATTCTTTTCAGTGATCTGGTAACCGATGAATGGCTCTACGAAAGCATAAGGCCTGAAAGCTACTAGGTCAGGGCCCCACTGGAGCTGGACAGGAATCTCCACATAGCCCAACTTGGTTTCCAGAGACTTGGAAATATCGCTTCCGGTGTTGTCTCCCCATTTGTCCAGAGACATTCCCTTTACCTGATAAAGGAGTCCGGGCTGGACTGCGAAACCTGCTCCAAGAGGAATCTCTGCTACGAGACCTGCATGGTACTGGGCGATTGACTTGGTGTCAACTTCCTTAATTGTGGTAGATGTGGAGGTCACACCGCCGATGACACCTACCCTGGCATTGTTATAATGCTGTGCCTGAACGTTTACACTGAAAGCAAGGGCAGCTGCAAATGCTGCAATAAGAATTCTTTTCATTTTGTTAAAAACTGGTTCTGATTAATCTGAATTAAAGAAGGGCATCAAGCTTGGCCGTAATCTCGGCCTTGGGGACATTGCCTACGAGCTTGTCGACAGCCTGGCCGCCCTTGAAGAAAATCAATGTGGGAATATTCCTGATTCCATACTGGACTGCGATGTCCTCGCACTCGTCCACATTGCACTTTACCACGGCCACCTTGCCGTCATATTCATTCGCAACAGTCTCGACTGTAGGACCCAGCATGCGGCATGGACCGCACCAGGTCGCCCAGAAATCGACCAGCACGACATTATTGGCGGAAAGGATCTCCGCGAAATTTCCGTTGGTTGCTGTAATTTCCATATTTAAATAGTGTTTATTCTATGTCACAAAAGTAACAAATTCCAATCTGTCTTGCAAAAAAGGCTAAATCATCTTTTCCAATGTCCATTGGAAAGCCCTGAGACCCAGGTCTGGGTACTTTTTGTCAGTATCCTGTAAGGCATCCATAAGTTCTGGAGCCTTTTCGTCTGGGACCATAGTCAGGATTGCGTAATTCTGGGTAGGCCAGGCATGGTTGCCGTAATGAGGCTCACCAGTTTCGCCTCCCCTTCCCTGGATGTCAGTCCATTGGGTGAAACCTCTCTGGCCATATTCACTGAGAAGATCGACAATTTCATTGCCATAGGCCTGGTTGTATGCTATGAATATCGCTTTCATATCGTCATGGATTTATATTTTTGCGTGGCGCTTCTCCTGACGGGAGGCGAACACGCAGTAAACAGCCGGAATCAGGACTAGTGTAATCAGGGTTGAGAAAGAAAGACCCCAACACACCGTCATTCCAAGGGAGCGCCACATCTCTGAGCCTTCGCCCCTGCCCAAAGCCATCGGGAGCATACCGAGGACGGTGGTGAGAGTGGTCATAAGGATGGGTCTCAATCGGCTTCTGGCTGCTGTCACCGAGGCATCGATGACATTCATCCCTCTTTCCCTCATGAGTATGGTGTAGTCTATCAACACAATACCGTTCTTAACAACTATTCCCAACAGGATGATGATACCGATCATCGCCATGACTCCGAGCGCAGTGCCCGTGAGCCTTAGTCCAAGGATTACTCCTATGAATGCGAACGGGACGGAGAACATGATGACGAGTGGGCTCATGAAAGACTCGAACTGGGAGGCCATGACCATATAGACAAGGATAATAATCAATATCATGAGGATAATGAGATCCTTGAACATGCTCTGCTGGTCTTCGAAGTCTCCCGTTATTTCTGTGGAGATATTGTTCGGTATATCGATCTCGGAGAGAATCCTGTTTGTAGTGGCGACTCCATCGCTCAAGGCATATCCCCTAGTGACAATACCAGTCACAGAAATGTACCTCTCCCGATTCTTCCTCTCAATCGTAGGAGGAACTTTCGACTCCACGACCGTTCCAAGGTCCTTTATCCTGACAGTACCACCTAAAGGAGTGTAAATCAATATGTTCTCAATGTCTTCAACACTTGTACGGAAGCGTTTGTCGTAGATTACCCTGATGTTATACTCGTCGCCATCCTCACGGTAGAAGGAATTCACCGAGCCACTCATGGCAGCACTAAAAGCCGCAGCGGCAGTTGTGGAGTTTAGTCCGTTCAAGGCCAGCTTTTCACGGTCGAAATCTACCTGGTATTCAGGTGTGTAGTCATCGCGGCTCAGGATTACCTGTGTGAACGAAGGGTCTGCTAGCATCTTCGCCTGGGCTTCCTTGGCAATCCTATCGGTCTCATCAAAATCGTAGCCATAGATCTCAAGACGCAGGGAGGCTGCACCTCCGACTCCTCCCATACCCTCCGTAACCGTGGCTTTCTTCACCTCGGGATACTCTCGTAGGTCATTGCGGATGATGTCGGCAATCTCTGAAGAGGAACGCTTACGGTTCTCCATCGATCCTATGTTCACGTTCATCGAGATGACATGGGAGCCGTTGTTCTGCATGCTTCCAATCACATTTTCCGAACTGGCCTGGCCAAAACGGTATTGCAGGACTTTTATCTCAGGAATTTCCTCCTCCAGACGATCGGAAATCTCTTTGGCGAAAGCGCCTGCGACGCTCTGTTCAGTACCTACCGGCAATTCAATTGAGACTGACAGACGCCCTCCATCCATCGTAGGGAAGAATTCAGTCTTGAGGCCCGGGGCCAACAGGGCGAGTACTGCAACGAAGATGGCCAGAGCACCGAAAATGACAGTCTTCCTGTGGGTTACAGCCCAAGCTATGATCTTTGAATACCACACTGACAGCTTGTCAAGGCCTGTCTCGATGGGATCGAAGATAGCCCTGTGTAGTTTTCCTGTCTTCGGACCTGCCTTCAACATCCTTGAGCAAAGCATCGGGACAAGGGTCAAGGCGGCCGTGGTTGAGATGATCATGATGATGCTAACTATGAATCCCAGCTGCTTGAACATGATTCCGGCCATTCCGGAGACCATTGTCAAGGGCAGGAAGACGCAGAGCATCGTGAGGGTGGAAGCAATAACGGAGATACCTACCTCGGACGTGGCATGGACTGCGGCCTCTTTGGGTTTTTCTCCCCTTTCAAGATGGGTGGAGATGTTTTCAAGGACCACGATTGCATCATCAACGACCATTCCAATCGCTATGGAGAGGGCCGACATAGAGATGATATTCAATGTGTTCCCAGTGGCGAAGAGATAGACCAGAGAGCCCAGCAGGGCGATAGGTATCGAGAGGACGATGATGAAAGTAGCCCTCCATCTTCCGAGGAAGACAAAGACCACCAGCATGACCACGAGCAGGGTGATGATTATGGTCTCTTTCAAAGAATCGATCGTATTCAGGATCTCGGAAGAGTTGTCAACAACCTCGGTAATCTGGATGTCTGAGGGAAGGGTCGGGGCTATCTCCTGGATCTTCTGCTTAGCGGCTTTTACAACATTGACGGTATTTGCCCCTGACTGCTTCTGGATAGCAATCATGGCAGACTGGTTGCCATTGGTGTATGACTCCTGTGATTTTTCCTCCAGGCCATCCTCTACACGGGCTACATCCTTGAGATAAACCACTTGTCCATTGCGATAGCTGACGACCACATTGAGAAGTTCCGAAGGATCTTTAAATTCCTTCTCGACCCTGAGGGAAAATGACTCCGAACCAATGTCGATCGAGCCTGAGGGGACATTGCGGTTCTCAGACGCGATTATCTGGGATATTCCGGCAACGCTGAGACCGTACGCAGCAAGTTTGTTAGGGTCGCAATAAACATGGATCTCCCTAGCGGGAGCTCCTGCTACGGAGACAGTTCCTACTCCTGTAACTCGTCCCAATGGAGTTACCACCCTATCATCCAGAATCCTGTCCAGGCCGGCCATGCTCTTGTCCGCCGTGGCGGAAAGGATCAGGACGGGCATATCATCCATGCCGAACTTGAACAGCACGGGTACCGACGCTCCGTCAGGGAGCGCCGAATTCACAAGGTCCAACTTGTCCCTTATGTCATTACTTGCCTCGTCTATGTCAGTACCGTATTTGAACTCAAGCATTACGATCGAGACATTCTCCCTGGACCTGGAAGTCAGGTTTTTCAGGTTGGCAACACTGTTCAGGGTATTCTCAAGGAGTTTTGTCAGGTTGTTCTCCACATCGGAAGCACTTGCCCCCGGATAGGAGGACATGACCAGCACCACATTTGCATCGAAATCGGGGAACAATGCGACAGAGGTACTTGTCAGGGAATAGATACCGAAGATCGCGAAAGCCAGGAAGACCAGGGCAGTCGTGACCGGTTTGTTTACCGCGGATCTGATTACACTCATAGTTTCCCGGTATTATTTGTTGGATACCTCGACCTTGCTGCCATCCCTGAGGCTGGAGCTGCCCTTGGCAGCAACGACATCGCCTTCGGAGACACCTTCGAGAATCTCGTACATTCCTTCTATGTGCCGGCCGAGCTTCACGAGAGAGCTTTCTACCGTGTTGTCAGGCTGGAGAATATAGACGCACCTCTGACCCGAACCTTGCATCTTTACGACGGCCTCTTCAGGGACGACGACACTGTTGTTTATTCCGAATTCGACCTTTACCCTGGCAAACATTCCGGGACGAAGGACGCGGTCAGAGTTCTGAACGAGGATTTCAGTAATGAAGGTGTGGGACAAAGCATCCATAGTAGGATAGATCTTGTTGATCTTTCCGGTGAAAGTCCTACCGGGAAGGGCGTCAACAGTGATTTCTACCTGGTTTCCAAGCTTGACCTTGGTGTAGTCGCTCTCAGAGACTCCTACATGAAGCTTTACAGGTGTGATCTGCTGGACTACGAAAATAGGCTGTCCGTTGTAGAGGTCACCACGGTCGTAGTTCCTGGCTGTCACCACTCCACTGATCGGAGAGCGAAGATATGTGTTCTCTGCAAGGTTGTTGTAGGAACGGCGGCTCACATTGTAAGCCATCTCAACAGCATCGAAATCCGACTTTGATACTCCCCCTGCCTCATAGAGGCTCCTCAGACGGCTCAGCTCGGTGGAATCATTAACCAGCTTCAGCCTGGTCTGGTCAAGTTGGGCGGCATCCATTGTCGCAAGGACCTGCCCCCTTCCTACGAAGGAACCGACATCAGCCCTGATACTCTGGATCCTTCCCCCGGCCTGCGGCGCGATGTTGTTAATCGCATAAGCCTCGACAGTAGAGGAATAAATCTCCGTTTGGGGGACTTCCATCACCACAGCTGTCGCAGTGGACACCAGAGTGGCCTTTTCTTCCTCTGACATTGCTGCACTGTCATCCTTCTTCCCAAGTCCACAGGAAACCATCACGATGGTAAGCCCTACGAAAGTCAATGTCTTGAAAATCTTGTTCATTTCTATCTGTTTCTATTATTATCGAGATAATTACATGTTTTCCAGGTCAACTTCTCCTTTGTCATCTATGAAATCGTAACCAAGGGTCTTCTCAAGATTGGATTTGGCAACGATGAAATTATAGATAGCCTGGCTCTGCTGAAGGCTGGCCTGGGTTAGAGTCAGCTGGGCATCGTTCATGTCGGTTATCGTACTCTTACCGACCTTGTAGGATTTCGCCGCTATGTCATATGCTTTCTGGGCAAGTCCAACTGCCTCAGTTGCCGAATTATAGCTGTTCATACTGGTTTCCATGGTGTTCAGCAACTGGCGGATGGCGATCCGCAGCTGCCTCTCAGCGTCGATCCTCTGGAGGTCCAGTTCGGTAGCCTGGATCTTTGCCTGCTGAACATCGAAATGGCGTTTTCCACCTGTAAAGATCGGAATGTTCAAGCTGAGTCCGACATAGGAATAAGGAGACCATTTGTACTCGCTGAACTTGAAGTCATTGGTCATTGCGATCATGTTGTAGGCAAAGGCTGCAGAAAGAGTCGGAAGGTATGAAGCCTTGTACATGCGTACTGATGAGGCCAGTTGATCAGCCTGGATCTCGAGCTGACGGAGATTGGTATTGTACTTCAGAGAAGGGTCATCGTTATCATGAATGTCCTTGAACATCTGAGTGGAATAGTCTCCGAGAGATCCCGCCACATCGATGTTCCTTTCAAGGTCGACACCCATTACCGCCTTGAGCTGCCAGAGAGCGAGGATTATCGAACTCTCAGCGTTATAGACATTCGGAATGGCGTTCGCCACCACGGACTTTGCTCTAGTGTACTCCAGTTCCGATGCCTTTTCAGCATTGAACCTCTTCTCTGTCTGGACGAAGTTCTCGACGGCATTCTCATAGACATCCTTATACACATTGAAAGCCTCCTTGGCAAGCAGTACCGCGTAGTAAGCCTGCTTGACCTGGGTAACCATGTCAAGTCTTGAAGACCTAGCCTTCTCGACTGCAAGATCGACAGCCTGGCCGGAAATCTTAAGGCTTTCCCAAAGCTGAGCGTTGACAAGAGGCATCTGGGCGGACACTCCGTAGTTGTAAGTGTTCCACCGTCCCACTGCAAAACCACTGTTGGAACTGGTGTTTTCACTCTCTCCGGGAACAATCAGCGGCAAACCCTGAATGGCCGACAACTCATTGATCCTGATGAAATAAGGAGCAAGGGAACTGAGCATTCCGAAACCACCTCCATCTTCATCGTCTCCGCTGTCGGAATCCATGTACATTATCTGTTTCTTTATTGTCCTCTGATAAGATCCAGAACCGCTTATCTGGGGGAAAAGGGATGAATATGTCCCTTTCTTGGCATACTCGCTCCTCTCAATCTCCTTGTCAGCCACCTTTACTGCCACATTTTCGCTCAACGCGATCTTCAGGGCATCGTCAAGGGTAATAACTACGGTTGACGTGTCAGTAGTGGAAGACGGCTGTACGGTATCGGTCATGTATTGTCCGAAAGAAGGGAAAGAGAGGGCGGAGAGAACCGTGATGAATATCAGTCTTTCAGTTGTCCTAGTCATTTCAATGCAATAAAAATCATAAAAACACTACAAATGTAGTGCCTGATACCCTGCTATTAAAGGCATAAAACGATGTATAGCAAAAAGAGACTGAAAAGCCTGTTAAATTACACCAAAATGGTGGAGCGCAGTGACCACTCCATCTTCCCCGACAGGGTCAGTCACATAGTCAGCCGCCATTTTGACATCTTCCGGAGCATTGCCCATCGCGATCCCGATTCCGGCAAACTTGATCAGGGGGATGTCATTCCCTCCATCCCCGAAGGCCATGCACTCCTCCGGAGAGATTCCCAGGCGTTCAAGAATCAATGACGCACCTTTTGACTTGGACAATCCCTTACAGACAATGTCCGTGAAATAAGGATGCCACCTGGGATAGTCAACCCCATGAAGAAGAGGATGCAGGATCCTTTCCTCCTGCTCCTTGTCCAGGTAGATGGTGTACTGATAGACACTGTGTCCGGAAGCCACTTCTTCCAGGTCGATATAGTTCTCAGGATAGAAATTCAACTGCCTGGAAACTTCACGGGTTTGCTTGTTCTCGAAATTGATCCCGCAGATATTGTCTGCAAAAGACCAGCATGGGATATTCAGTTCCCGGGCTGTCCTGGCGATACTTGCCGCCAGGTCTCTGGGAAGAGGATGATGGTCAATCACTTCTCCTCCAAGTATATTTAGCGCCCCGTTCATGGCGATGTATCCGTCAAAGGGGAAATCTTCAAGATTGTTCATCACCAAAGTATGGCGGCCGCTTGAAATAAAGAGCTTCACGCCTTTTGCGCGAAGCTCTTCAAGACAATCTTTCAACCTTTCGGACATCCGGTGGGTATCAAACCCCACCAGGGTGCCGTCAATGTCAAAAAACAAGGCCTTTATCATTTGTCAACCAGGCTTTTAGCATAATGGGTAGGCTCGGCTTTCCTGGTACGGGTGTCAGGAATGACGGCCTTGGCAGGGGCCTTCTTCCGGTACGCATAAACAAGCAACCCAATGCCAAGCAGGATGAACGGAATGCTCAGAATCTGCCCCATGTTGAGGATCATGTCATTTTCGAAAGCCTCTTGGGGTTCCTTGATGAACTCGATCAGGAAGCGCATCCCGAAACATACGATGAAAAATATCCCGATGAACGATCCCCTGTACATCTTGTCCAGTTTCTTGACATAGAGCCAAACCAGTCCCAATCCCAGAAGAAGATAGCTCAGAGCCTCATAAATCTGGGTCGGATGCTTGGGTTCCGTCTCTCCCCTCCGCTCGAAAATAAATCCCCACGGGAGGGAGGTGACATTGCCATAAATCTCTGAATTACAAAGATTTCCCAACCTAATAAAGGTGGCGGCAAAAGCTACGGCAATGCAGAGATGATCAAGGATCCATAGAAAGTCAATATGGTTCTTTTTACCATATTTCCTGGCAAACCACCACATACACAGAAGAAGCATCAGCGTTCCTCCATGGCTGGCGAGCCCTCCTTCCCAGACCTTGAAGATCTCAAGGAATCCTTTCCACGATCCGAAATAGTAATCGAACCCATAGAATAGGCAGTGGCCCAGCCTGGCGCAGACAAGGGTTCCTATCAGCAGGGTGTACAGGAGCGGGTCAAGGATGGCCTTGTTGAGTTTTTCCCGCTCGAAGAATTTCATGAATATCCAATAGCCTAGGATGAATCCGGACACGAAAAGGAGTCCGTACCACCTGACTGCAAATCCCCCGATCCTGAAGATCTCGGGATTCATGTTCCAATGTACGACGAGCGGGATCATGGTAAAAGTTTATTCCTGAATGGCAGCGATTCCGGGAAGGGTCTTGCCCTCAATGGCCTCGAGCATAGCTCCGCCACCGGTGCTGACATAACTGACCTTGTTTGCGAATCCCATCTTGGTCACGGCAGCGACAGAGTCACCACCTCCGACAAGGGAGTATGCTCCATGCTCAGTTGCCCTGGCGACAAGTTCAGCGATCTTCTCGGTTCCTGTGGCGAAATTAGGGAACTCAAACACTCCAGCAGGACCGTTCCACAGGATGGTCTTGGAGGCAAGAATGATCCTTCCCCAGTTTTCGATGGAAGCCTGGCCGCAGTCCAAACCTTCCCATCCGTCAGGAATCTTGTGAGAAGGGACTACCATCTCGGGAGCGTCATTGCTGAATGACTGGGTAACACGCGTCTGGACGGAGAGGGAGACATTAACTCCAAGTTCCTGAGCTTTGTTCATTATTTCCTGTGCCTGCGGGATGAGGTCATCTTCGTGGAGGGAATCACCGATGCTTCCACCTTCGGCCTTGATGAAGGTATAGCCCATTCCTCCGCAGATGATGAGGTTGTCCACCTTACCGAGAAGGTTCTCCAAAACAGCCAGTTTGGAAGAGACCTTGGAACCTCCGATGATGGCGGTGAAAGGATGGCGGGCATTCTTCAGAACGTTGTCAATAGCCTTGATTTCTTTCTCCATCAGGTAACCGAACATTTTATCCTCAGGGAAATAAGCAGCTATGAGGGCAGTTGAAGCATGTGCCCTGTGGGCAGTGCCGAATGCATCGTTGATGTAGCAATCTGCATAGGAGGCCAGTTTCTTGACGAATTCCTTCTGGCTCTCTTTCACAGCTTTCTTGGCTTCCTTCTTCTCTTCGTCGGTAGCATCCTCGGCAAGTCCCCTCGGCTTACCCTCTTCCTCTGCATAGAAACGAAGGTTTTCGAGCATCAGGACCTCTCCCGGCTTTAGGGCGGCTGCCTGCCCGTCCGCCTTCTGGCAGTCTTCAGCAAACTGTACGGGAACACCCAGGCACTCAGAGACATGATTAACTATATGCTTGAGGGAGAATTTCTCAGTCACTCCCTTGGGGCGTCCGAGATGGGACATGAGGATGAGTGAACCACCTTCGGCAAGGACCTTCTTGAGAGTAGGAAGGGCTGCGCGGATACGGGTGTCGTCAGTGATGTTGAAGTTCTCGTCTAGCGGAACGTTGAAGTCCACCCTGACTATGGCCTTCTTGCCTTTGAAATCGTAAGAGTCAATGTGCTGTTGCATGAGATTAATTATTTTGTTGTCGTTTTTTTCCGGAGCAAAGATACTATTTTTTTATCTTTGCACCATCATGGCGACAGAGTTTCCCTCAACACATTGGAAAGACTACGAACTCCTTGACTCCGGCGGAGGCATGAAGCTCGAAAGATTCGGCAGTTACGTACTCTCCCGTCCTGAGCCCAAAGCCCTTTGGGACAAGGACATGAGTGACGGACAATGGGAGTCCGCAACCCACACCCGCTTTACTCCTGGAGCCGGTTTCGGAAAAGCCGGAAAGGAAGACAGCGGTACTTGGGACAGGATCCGCAAGATGCCTGACCAATGGTGGATCCGGTACAGGGACTTCTTCTCCCTCAGACTTGGCCTTACATCTTTCAAGCATGTCGGTGTATTTCCTGAACAGGCGCCAAACTGGGAATATATTTTCAGCCAGACCAAGGTGATCGCGGAAAAGACTACCTCTCGCCCCAAAGTCCTCAACCTTTTCGCCTACACGGGAGCCGCATCCCTCGCAGCCAGAAAGGCCGGAGCGGATGTAACCCATCTTGATTCGGTACGCCAGGTTGTCACCTGGGCCCATGAAAACCAGGACAGAAGCGGTCTTGACGGTATCCGCTGGGTTGTTGAGGATGCAATGAAATTCGCTCGAAGGGAAGCCCGCAGGGGAAATGTCTATCAAGGAATAATCCTCGACCCTCCCGCATATGGGCACGGACCGGATGGGGAAAAATGGAAATTGGACGAATGCCTTTTCGACCTGATGAAGGACGTTGGACGAATACTGGCACCTCAGGACAGTTTCATGGTCCTCAATCTTTACTCAAACGGCTTCTCGGCATCACTGGGAGAAACAGTCGTACGGCAAGCCCTAGGCCTTTCTCCAGATTATTCCTTGGATTCCGGAGAATTGGCGCTCAGGGATGGCTTCGGGAAAGTCCTTCCCCTCTCGATATTCGTCAGGCTTAAAAGGTAATCAAGGCACCGGATCGTAACCGCTGCCGCCCCAGGGATTGCATCTGAGGACTCTCCAGACAGTGAGATAAAGCCCCTTGAAAGGTCCCCATTTGCGAAATGCCTCAATCGCATATGTCGAACATGATGGCTCGAACCTGCAGGTCTTGGGAATATAAGGGCCTATGCATTTCCTGTAGAACCAGATAAGAGCGAGAAAAGGAAAGCTGAGAACATTCCTCAACGTCCTACGCCATGACGGTATGCTATAACTGTCTTTCATCACTTATTCTTTTCAAGACACCGGCGACATCATTGGCGACAACAGCTGAATCCATCAATTCGGTGTTGTTGTACACAAGCATAAGATCCATTCCAAACTGAGGGAGCATGTCCTTATGGGTCCTGTATGCTTCCCTCATCCTTCTTTTGAGAAGATTCCTTTTGACTGCCCTTTTGAAAAAACGCTTGGGAACAGAGACCAGTACCCTGTTTGGAGAAACAGGATCATCTCCTCCACGGACAAGATAACAGTATTTCATTCCGCCCACGACACCCCAGCGGCCCTTTGACAACAGAGCCGAAACCGGAGCCTTCCCTTTGATACGCTCGGATTTCGGTAGGGTGTTCATCGGAAGATTCTATTGCTGATTCTGAAGGTAGATCTCAATCGCCCTCGCCACCGAGGGAGCTTCGGGAGTAGGAGCCTTTACATCTATCCTCAGTCCCGCTTCCTCCATGGCTTTGACTATGGATTTACCATAGGAAACGAACTTGATGTCCCCCTGTTCGAAACCGGGGAAATTCTCCAACAGTGACTTGACGTCATAGGGATTATAGAACACGACCATGTCATAATCAGACATGGAGATATCCTTGAGATCTTGAGGAACGCTCTTGATGAAAACAGCAGTCTTATAGTCGATACCCTGTGCATCGAGCAAATTCGTCAAGGCATTGCTGCCACTTGAATCGGACTGAGTCACAAGGAAATGCTCTCCCTTGTGCTTGGTTCCTATTTGGGCAAGAACAGATTCAGGGGTGCCGTTGCCAAAGAATATCTTGCGCTTGCGGTAAACGATGTGTTTCTGGAGATACATCGCAACTGCTTCGGTAGTACAGAAATACTTCATCGTCTCAGGGACTTTCACCCTTAAATCCTCACAAAGCCCATAGAAAGCGTCTATGGCATGGCGGGAGGAAAAGATGACGGCAGTGTAATCCAGAATGTTGATCCTCTGGGCCCTGAACTCCCTTGAAGATAGAGGCTCTATGAGGAAAAACTGCCGGAAAGTGATGTCAACGCCATATTTCTCCTTCAATGCATTGTAAGGAGCCTCATTGAGAGGAGGACGCTGGGATATCAATATCTTTTTAATGGCCATATCCAGTCTTAATATCTCCCTAATCTATCAAAGCAGGACGGCCGAAATGACCAGAGCAGCAGTAGGGAGCAATTCAAGGCTGCAAAGATACAAAAATGTTGTGAAAGGATTGCAAGTAGAGGCGAAAATCTGCCCGCGACGGATGATGAAGAACAAGTAAGTCAATGCGATAATCCATAGCAGAACCCTCTTGACAAGGCTTTCATCTCCTCCCAACGCCTTCACTACTGCACCGGTGAAAAACAGCAGGAAGAAGAGTATGACCACATAATTAAGGAATGCCCTGTTTGCCGCGATGAAAGCCTTGGACCTGTAGTTGTGCATCTCAAGCTGCCAGTTCAGAAAAGTCCTCAAGAGAAGGTAAACGACCAAGGCTCCGGCTATGGCCCCGAGACGGATCAAGGATGGCTGGTCGGCGATGATGTCAGGATCGTAAAGCCTGTAGGAATAGACTACCATGCAGAAAGGGACGAACAAGATGGCCGCTATCCAGTTACGGCTCCTGCTCAACTGGATGCTGTCTTCAAGGTCAAGGCTTCCCTTCCACCTCATTACGCAATCGGCAAGGGACGGCGTTATCTTTATCAAACTCCTGAGATTCAGAAGGAAAAGAAAGGTAAAGAACACGGCCAGGCCGGAGAAGACAGGGTTGTCGAAAACGTCCATCAGTTCCCCCTCTTTGCGTTGTAACCCATCTCCTTTAAAAGAGAGGTGACCTTATCACGCAAGTCACCCTGGACTGTGATCTGTCCATCCTTGGCCGTTCCGCCCACACCACACTTCATCTTGAGCGTCCTTCCAAGGTCAGCAAGGTCTTCTTCGGTCCCTATGAAACCAGAAACAAGGGTAACCTGTTTTCCACCGCGCCCTTTCCGGTCTATCGTCACTATCAACTTCTGTTTCGATGGTTCCAGGGTTGTTTCCTCGGAGGTCTCCTCCTTGACATAGTTGAAACCGGGATCAGTCGAATAGACCACTCCGAGGCGTTGTTTCCAGTCGTTTTCCGGTTTCATTTTATTGAATCTATTTTTGCAAAGATAGCCAATCCTTTTGTATCTTTGTCCGAATATATTCTTTTTTAATCATGGACATGAAGAAATTCAAGCGCTGGAACATCCTGACCGCAGCCGCGGTCTTCCTGGTTTCGGCGGTAACATATCTCTCCACCATCGAACCCACGGCATCTTTCTGGGATTGCGGTGAATTCATCGCCTCATCCTACAAACTGGAAGTGGGCCATCCCCCGGGAAACCCTGTATTCCAGATAATCGTCAGGTTCTTCACCATGTTCACCGGCCCCGACAAGGCTGCCGTAATGGTGAATTCGATGAGTGCAATCTGCTCAGCTTTGACCATTTTCTTCCTTTACCTCACTATCGTTTTCCTGGTGAAAAGGGTGATTAGGCCGGAGAAAAAGGAAGATGGAAGTGAAAACTATTCACTGGGTCAGTCATTAGCCATCTTCGGAAGCGGTGCTGTAGGTGCGCTTGCCTACTGCTTCTCAGACACCTTCTGGTTTTCAGCTGTAGAAGGAGAAGTCTATGCGATGTCGTCCCTGTTCACTGCTCTGGTCGTCTGGGCCATGACAAAGTGGTACGAGACTGAGGACAGGCGTTATGCCAACCGTTGGATAGTTCTGATTTCCTTCCTCATGGGGCTTTCCATCGGAATCCACTTGCTGAATCTGCTGGCGATCCCGATGATTGTCTTCATGTACTATTACAAGATGCGCGAGGACAAGCCTTTCACCTTCTGGGAAACAGTCAAGATCTTCCTTGTATCGGTGGCCATCCTGGCATTCATCCTGTTCATCATAGTACCGTTACTACCCAAATTCGCGGCTTACTTCGACTTATTCTTCGTGAACGTCCTGGGGCTCCCGTTCAATAGTGGAGCCGCCTTCTTCATGATCGCCCTGCTGGTGGCTTGTTTCTGGGGCCTTTTCAAGACTCTGGACAAGGGTAAGGTCTTCTGGAACACGGCCCTTCTCTGTTTCACCACCATCATTATAGGATTCTCCCTTTTCAGTATAGTGATCATCCGTTCCTGTGCAAAGACCCCTACCAACGAGTACCAGCCCGATAACGCGTTCACTCTTGTAAGGTACCTGTCCCGTGAACAGTATGGATCCAATCCCCTGATTTATGGCCATTACTTCGGCTCGCCATATGAACTCAAGCAGGGCAGGTATTGGGCGCCTATGAACGGAAAGTACATCAAGGCGGCCAGCCCTGTCGAACCGGTTTATGACTCTTCCGGAAAGATGCTTTTCCCCAGAATGTACAGCAGCGATGAGAAGGCTATCCAATTCTACCAAACCTACACTGGAGGCAAAGGAAAGGCTATCCCAGGCGCTGATTACAAGAAACCAACATTCGGAGCCAACCTCTCATACTTCTTCGATTTCCAACTGGGATGGATGTACTGGAGGTATTTCATGTGGAACTTCGTAGGGCGACAGAATGAGATCCATTCCCCGGCTGCAGACCTGTTTACTGGGAACTGGGAGAGTGGCATCAAGGCGATAGACAACATCCACCTGGGCAACCAGGACAATGCTCCCCAGTGGCTGAAGGAAAACCGTGGAAAGAATCACCTCTTCTTCCTTCCCCTTCTCCTCGGTCTTCTAGGATTGTTCTTCCAGTTCGACAGGGACAAGAGAGGTTGCTGGCTCACATTCCTGCTGTTCTTCATGACCGGAATAGCAATCGTGGTTTACCTCAACCAACCTCCTTACCAGGTTCGCGAGAGGGACTACGCCTATGCCGGCTCCTTCTATGCATTCACCATCTGGATAGGTTTTGCAGTCGCGGCCATATATTCATGGATTACTTCCCTCACCAGGCACAGAAAGGAAACCCTTGTGGCTGCCATAACTACTGTTGTATGTCTCGGTGTACCTGCCCTCATGTGCGCCCAGGAATGGGACGACCATGACCGCAGCAACCGCAGGACTGCGGTGGAAATCGCATACAATTATCTCAACTCAGTAGGCCAGAACGGCCTTCTCATCACCCATGGAGACAACGATACCTTCCCTCTTTGGTATGCACAGGAAGTTGAAGGGATCAGGAACGATGTGAGGATCTGCAACACCTCTTTGCTGGGTACCGACTGGTACATAGACCAGATGAGATATGCCATAAACAATTCAGCCCCTCTCGATCTTTCGATAGGTCAGGAACAGTACCTGTACGGTACAAACGACTGGGTACCGATCCAGGACAGCAGAGGCCAGGCAGTCCTGCTTTCGGACTGCATTAAAGTCTTCAAGCACCCTGATGCCAAAGTGGCAACTTCAGATGGCAGGAAGTTGGATTACTGGGTCTCACGAAAGATGATTGTTCCGGTCAACAAGGAGAACTGCCTCAAGTACGGAATAGTAAGTGAAAAATTCGCTTCTGAAATACCAGATTCCATAGTGTTGGAGATTCCCGAGGGGAAGTCGGCCATTACCAAGCCTGAACTCTTCATCCTGGACCTGCTTTCCAACTACCAGTGGGACCGTCCCATCAACATGCTGAACCAGGGCGGCGACCTCAACATCGGACTTAAGAATTACCTGATGTACGACGGTTTCTCGACCAGGCTCACTCCGATCCGCAACAAAGTCGCGTCTCTCGAACCCGGACTTGTGGACACCGATGAATTGTACGAGAAGATGACCAAGGTCTTCAAGTTCGACGCCCTCTCACGTGACGATTACTTTGCGGATTACCAGAACATGTACACTTTCCTGGGAGTCATGTCAATCAGGAACCTGTTCATGTCCTCCGCCAACGCTTTCTTCAATGCTGGGGAAACTGACCGGGCCGAACAGATGCTGGACAAGTGCTGCGAAGTGATGAAGCCCGAGACGTTCCCTTATGACAACTCCATTTACGGATGGGCTTCAAACGCCCTGTACCCCATTGAACTCATCAAGGATTACTACGCCCTCGGAAAGCCGGAAAAGGCCAGACCGGTGATTGATGAGCTCGTCAAGGAAATAATGGAGTCCACCATGCTGTACCTCGACTTCTATCCCGACTACAAGGAGGAATTCGAGTACAACTGCCAGTTGATCTACTATCTGGCAAACGAAATCAAGAAGTGTGGAGACAAGGAACTCGCAGAGAAGATCGAGTCTGACCTTGCAGCGTACCTCAACAGTTAGATCTTGTGATTCTTCTTCCTTGACCGAAGGCGGGAGATGCTCTCGACCAGAAGTTGGTCACGAAGAATGTTCCTGGCTGCCATGAAATCAAGGATTGCCGCCAGGATAGGGAAAATGGCTGTCCACTTGAACACCACTCCGTCAGCTGCAGTGAAATAATCCACTGCAAGCCATGCCTGCAAAGCTATAAGGAGAAGGCCTGAGAGCACTGCCGTACGCATCTGAAGAACCCGTACATTGAATGATCCGAGAGCTATCAACTGTAAAAGGCTGACCAGGATCAGAAGGGTCAGGTAAGGGAAGAACTGAATATACTTCAATTCATCGACATGAGTTCCCCCCGGGCCTAACGAAAATGACTTGACGCAGAAGAAGAGCGCCACTACAAGACCTGTCGCAACGGCCAGGTATAATGTCTGAATTCTTTGCCACATGGTGCAAAAATAGCTATTTCCATTGAATTTTCTTATATTTGATTTTTAACCACAACAACAAAGAAAATGAGAATAGCAGAATCTGAACTAATCATCAACGAAGACGGATCGGCATTCCACATACACATGAGGCCTGAAGAACTTGCTGACAAAGTCATACTTGTCGGTGATCCGGGAAGAGTGGACATGATCGGGGAATACCTCTACGATGTGGAATTCCGCCATGCCTCACGTGAATTCGTGTCGATCACCGGAAAGTACAATGGTAAACGACTGACCATACTCTCTACCGGCATAGGAACTGACAACTGTGATATAGTCATGACTGAGCTCGACGCCCTTGCCAACGTGGATTTCGAAACCCGCGAACCAAAGGAAGATCTCAAGAGCCTGACTATCCTTAGGATCGGTACCACAGGAGCCATCCAGCCTGACATTCCAATCGGAGCTCCCATCTTCTCCCACTACTCTATCGGCTGCGACGGACTTCTTAACTGGTACGCCGACCGCGACAAGATTACTGACAAAGAGATGGAAGAAGCCTTCAAGGAATACACAGGATGGGACAGGAACCTTCCATCGCCCTACTTTGTCAAGGCCAACGACGAATTGATTTCCCGTTTCGAAGACTGCACAGTCAAGGGGGTGACTATTTCAGCTCCTGGCTTCTACGGTCCCCAGGGAAGGGTGATCAGACTGGGACTTGCCATGCCTGACATGCTTGACCGTTTCGAATCATTCCGTCACAGAGATTATCGTATCACCAATTTCGAAATGGAAAGTTCAGCAATCTCCGGACTTGCAAAGCATCTTGGTCACAAGGCCGGAACTATCTGCTGCGCGATAGCAAACCGCTATCTGAAAAGCAGTAATCCGGATTACAAATCCATGATAAAAGGCCTTGCCGAGCTTTCGCTTGACAGGCTCACGAGATAGACCGGATTCCTGGAGAAATTAATTGACCGAACGTCTTGGATTGTTATTGAAATAAGCCAGGACGTTCTTTTCGTATGTCTTGGAGATAGGAATAGGCGGAATGGAATCCTGGTCAAGATCCAGGTCATATCCTTCCTTTTCCTTCCTGAGGATCTCGACCTTGTCCATATTCACAATGTACTTCCTGTGGCAGCGGACGAGACTGCTGCCCCTGAAACTTTCCTCCACCGTCTTCAATCGGCAACGAAGCATGTAGCGTTTGAGATCGCCCTTGCTGTCGGAATACCAGACACGGATGTAATTGTCGTCGGACTCTATGTAGAAAAGGTTGGATGCGCTGACACAGAGCTTGAGGTCACCGCTGTTGTCAAAAAGGGTGATCTTCTCCAGCTTCGAGGGAAGCACATTTTCGTCAAGGACCACATTGCCATAATTCATCAGACGGATAGTCTGGTTCTTGTCCTGGATAGCGAAATACATTCCGGAAAGGATGTATGGAATAACCAGAGAGATGGTTCCGTAGAGAAGGGCATTCCCCAAGGTCTCAGGGAAACGTTCCCAACCGATCTTTGTCAACGGAACGGTGATGAAGGAATAGGCAAGGCAGATTATAAGAACCTCGGCAAGGCACCACAGGACATAGCCAAGATAGGTCATCCTGATCCGGTTCCTTGTCTTGTACATCAAGAACTTGCTCAATACTACCAGGAGAAGCGATCCGGTCGCGAAAAGGACGGTGAAAACGAAGAACCTGGAATTACCAAGCGCCATCCAGCTGTTATGCGAAAAAGGAAGACTCAAAAGCAGGAACACAATAGAGAACAACGCCGCGAAAGTCACGGTGTAGATCAATTGGTTCTTACCCCTGAAATAGTCGGGCAAATCTTTGGTAGGAGACGCCATAATTGTCCTTTAATCTTACAAAGATAGACACTTTTTAGGATTAATAAAAATAACGATTACGCCACAAATACGTAGAAATCACCCCACAGAAGTGGCGCTCGCATCATTGGAGTCACATTCGCCACAATTATTTTGTCGCGTGCGCGAGGGGTGGTAATTTTGTGATCGTTTTAACAAGACTGAAGATTTTATTATGAAAATTATCGGAACAGGAAGCGCCCTGCCAAAAAAGATCATCACAAATGAAATGCTGGCCGGATTCCTCGACACAAGCGATGAGTGGATCACCACCAGGACCGGTATCAAATCCCGTCATATAATCACTGACGAGAGACTCGAAGATCTTGGAGCGGAAGCCGTAAACAAGGCTCTTGAAATGTCCGGACTGGGAGTTTCCGATATCGACCTCTTCATCGTTTCAAATGTACTCAATGGATACGATACCCCCAGCCTCAGTTGCATAGTTGCCGCAAAGACGGGCCTGAAATGTCCCATGTTTGATATCAACTGTGCATGCCCCGGCTTCATCTATGCCCTCGACATGGCTGAGTCATATTACAAGGCAGGCAAAGTCAAGAATGTCGTAATCGCGTGCATTGAAGAACCTTCAAGGATGGCAAGCTGGGATGACAGGGCAACTTGCATCCTGTTCGGAGACGGAGCCGGAGCCGTGGTTCTCACCGAGGGTGACAACATAAAGGGTATAAAGCTCAATGCAGAGCCTGATGTGGACAAGATCTGGATGACCCGTCCCCTTGTTGACAACCCCTACGCCATTTGGAAAGATGGACTTGTACCGATGCAGATGAAAGGAAGGGAGGTTTTCCGTTTTGCCGTCAATGCATGTACGAAAGGGGTAAAGAACCTTCTTGATGAATCAGGAATAGACAAGGATGATATTTCCTGGTTCATGGTACACCAGGCCAACAAGAGAATCATCGATTCCATTATCGATTTCATGAAAGTTCCTTCCAGCAGATTCCCCGTCAATATCCATGACCATGGGAATTCATCTTCAGCATCCTGCCCGATCCTTCTGGACGAATGTAACCGGAAAGGGATGTTCAAGGAAGGAGACCTAATAGTATTCAGCGCTTTCGGAGCAGGACTGCTCTCAGGTGCCGCAATTCTTGAATGGTAGTCACATAAAAATTGCTATATTTGTAAATTACTGAAAATAATAAAGAAACATATCGAGATGAACAGAAGAGTAGTCATAACAGGAATGGGAGTCATCTCCCCCGTTGGTAATGATGTCGCAACTTTCTGGAAGAACCTCTGCGAAGGTTACTGTGGAATCGAAGTCATCGAAAGTGAGGACACTGAGCAGCTTCCTGTCAGAATCGCTGGAAAAGTGAAAGATTTCCATGCAGAAGAGTATGGGATGGACAAGCCTTTTATCCGCAAACAGGACCTGTTCACCCAATTTGGAGTGGCAGCTGCCTACCAGGCGGTAAAGCAGTCCGGACTTGTCTCAACAGGTGATGACTGTAACATCGATCCTTTCAGGTTCGGCGTCTATTTCGGATCTGGTATCGGAGGCTTTGCGACCCAGTTCAGGGAGATGGCAAAGATGATCGATGATCCTTCCGGCCAGTGGATTTCCCCCCTGTTCATCCCCACCATGATCTCCAACATCGCTGCAGGACAGATTGCCATCCTCAATCATGCCGAAGGACCCTGCCTCGATATAGTAACTGCCTGCGCAACATCTACGAACGCGATGGGAGAAGCCTACAGGGCAATAAAGCATGGATATGCAGATGCCATCATCACCGGAGGAAGCGAAAATGCAACAATTCCGATCGGTATCGCCGGCTTTGCAAATCTCAAGGCCCTGTCCAGGTCTACCGATCCCAAGTATGCATCTCTCCCATTCAACGCCAACCGCGCCGGTTTCGTTATGGGTGACGGCTCTGCCTCTCTGATCCTTGAGGAATATGAGCATGCGAAGGCCCGTGGAGCCAAGATCCTCGGGGAGATGGTCGGTTATGGAAACACCTGTGACGCATATCACTCGACCGCCCCCAGGCCCGACGGTACCACCCAGGCAAAATGTATCGAACTGGCTCTTGAAGAAGCCTGTTTCGACAAGGAGAAGGATACTCTCTATATCAATGCTCACGGAACAGGCACCAAGCTCAATGACGCTGCCGAGACCCAGGCTTACAAGAATGCTCTCGGAGATTTCGCCTACAAGGCCCACATCAGTTCCATCAAGTCCATGACAGGGCACATGTTCGGAGCCGCCGGAGCCGCAGAGGCAATCGCCACTATCCTTGCCCTCAGGGACGGAATCTGTCCTCCTACTATCAACCTGGACACTCCTGACCCCGAGTGCGACCTTGACTACACCCCTAACAAGGCTGTCAAGGCTGACCTCACACTGGGTATTTCCGATTCATTCGGCTTCGGAGGACATGATGCATGCGTAGCATTCAGGAAATGTGAGGACTAAAACTGAACGACCATGACTGAAATTCTTACAAAGGAAGACATAAAGAAGTTCATGCCCCACAGGGAGCCCATGCTTCTTATCGAAGAAGCCTATATAGATGACGAAGGTCTCGCCCACTCCAAGTATCGCATCAAGGAAGACGAGTTCTTCACAAGGGGCCATTTCCCGGGCAACCCTGTAGTCCCCGGAGTTATCCTCTGCGAGATAATGGCTCAGAGTTGTGCCATCCTCGTCAAGGACGAGATTCCCGGCAATATCACACTCTACGCAGGAATCGACAAGGTCCGCTTCAAGAACACAGTCAGGCCGGGCGATCTCTGCGAGGTCACTGCAAGCCTGGACGACAGGCGCGGTCAACTGTTCTTCTGCTCTGCCAAGCTTACAGTGAACGGGGAACTCTGCTGCAAGGGAGAGCCTTCCTTCGCCCTCGTTCCTATCCAGAAGTAAAATGGAATACAGGAGACTTGAAGCCGCAGAAAATGCGGACATCTCCTCGAGGATCCTCTTTGAGGACAACCATATCCTGGTCTTCAACAAGGCCATCGGAGAAATCGTCCAGGGAGACAAGACCGGAGACGAATGCCTGGCCGAAACCCTGAAAGCCTTTATCGCACAACGAGACGGAAAGCCCGGGAAAGTGTTCCTGGGCATTCCACATCGTCTTGACAGGCCGGTCAGTGGAATAGTTATCTTCGCCAAAACTTCCAAAGCCCTCTCCAGGCTCACTGAGATGTTCCGTACTGGAGATGTCCACAAGACCTACTGGGCACTCTGCTGCGATACCCCTGAAAAGGAATCAGGAGAACTCATCAACTGGCTCACCAGGAATGAAAAGATGAACAAGAGCTTCATCGTCAAGCCCGGCACTTCTGGTGCAAAGGAGGCAAGGCTGCTCTACAGACTCATTGGCAGGACTGACAGGTATTTTCTGCTTGAAGTAAAGCTCCTTACAGGACGGCACCACCAGATACGCTGCCAACTCTCCGGTATGGGTTGCGTGATCAAGGGAGACTTGAAATACGGAGCTCCCCGCTCAAATCCTGACGGAGGCATCTGCCTGCATTCCCGTGAGATAAAGTTTGTCCACCCCGTCCACAAGGACGAAGTGGACATCATAGCTCCACCGCCGGCTTCCTGGAAAGGGATCAGGGATTTCCTTTAGTACCTGTAGCCCTCAAGGGCTTTTGCCCTTTCCCGGTCTGCCTTCTCGATGGCTTTCCGGGCTTTTTCGTTAGCCTTGTCAACTGCTTTCTGATGAGCCTTGTCGGCCTTTACCCTGGCTTTCTCAGCCTCTTTCTGGGCCTTCTTCTGTGCCTTCTGCATCTCCTTCCTGGCCTGTTCCTGCTGCTTCCTGGCATCAGCCTGGGCTTCCTTTGAAGCCTTTTCAACCCTCTCGAAAGCAGATGGAGCGCCACTGGCATTCCGGACAGAGCCGGAACTCCTGGAAGTAGTCCTGAGGAGGGCATAACAGATTACGTCATACCTTCTCCTGTCTTTCTTGTAGACAAAGAAAGAATTAGCAACATCGCCAAGGGGATAGAAGGATATTGCATCCTCGCGGGCCAGGGACTTGGCCTCATTCAAAGTCTTTGAATTCCCACGTCCGACCACCTCCATAAGATTCTTCTCAGAATACTTTACGGCGAGGTAATCCTTAACGGCGTCATCGAGTTTGATATTGTCAAGAGGTTTGTAGCCATCCTGCTTGAGCTGGCTAATAACAGGTTTGCTGTCCTCTTTGGCCTGTTTGACGGCTTTCCTGCCCTGGGCTCCTGCCGGAGCCAATGCCATCAGGCCGGCCAGGGCGATAAGGATGATTCTCTTCATTTGCAGCTATAGTTTATAGAGTTATCAAGTTCACAACTTTACAAATATAATAAAAAACTTCACAATCGATCCCTCATCTCCATCACATACTCCCGGAGCCATTCAGAAGGAGTCTTGCCGGTGTTTACCTTGAATGCCATATTGAATGACACACCTGAATTGAAGCCGGACATCTCGGCTGCTTCCGCCACTTTCAGTTTGGGGTCCTTCTTGAACAAGGCTATTGCATACTGTACCCTATGGTAATTGACAAACTGGCGGAAATTCCTGCCGGAGAGGATATTGATGGTCCTGGAAAGGTAAAGCTTATTGGAATAGACCCTGGTGGCAAGGTCGCTCATGCAGAACGAGGGATCAAGATAGGGTTTATCTTCGGACATGTAGAGCATCACCTTACGGTAAAGGTTGTTCATCATACGGTCTTCCTCGGCCTTGTCGATGTAGGAAGTCCTCAGGTTACCCTTGATTATGTCTTTGATCCTGGTCTCAGTGTCTTCGTCCAGTATGAAAGTACGGCCTGTCATTGCCCTGAGGTAAAGAAGCATGTAAAGGACTGCCAATACTCCCCCGCACACCAGATCCAGGACAATCCCCGCATCACCCGGCACGGAGGCAGAACACATGGTAAGGATGCAGACGCAAAGGAAGGCCATGGAATAGAGAAATCGGGAATAGTCTTCAATGCCGTACCAGACAGCAGCATTCCTGAAGAAGAGCCTTATACCCTTGAATCGACGGACTGAAACAATTACATAATAAACGGCGAAGACAAGGAGAACAAGGGACATGGTCGAGACAGATCCTTGTGTCCGGAAAGAATCATGACCAGACGGGAGGAAAACCCTTGATAACGACATTGCAAAACCGGCCAAGGCCAGAATCACAGAAATCCTGAAGGCCAGGGCAGGTTTCTCGAACGAACAAGGGTACATGGAAAGGATTGCCGTAACGACAAGCATGTCAGAAAGGATGCTGTCGGAAGAACTTGGCCTTACAAGAAGAAGGTCCATGGAAATCAAGATCAGCCCAGCTGAAGCAGAAAGGAGGCGGATCAAGAGTTTAAGAGTTGTTCCAGCCCGGTTCTTTGCAAGATCGAAGATAAGGAAGGAAAACAGTTCCAAGAGCAACGAAAATGCAATCACTACCTTCATAAGCTATAGTTTTAGCGGTCCATCATAGTTCAGGCATCAATTTATGAAAGAAAAAAACCTCCGGCACTTACATGCCGGGGGTATTTCACAAAAAAAGATAAAAAGGAACAGAAATTAGGATTTCTTATCCTTGATGGAATCGAAGCCCTTTCCGTAAACTCCTGTCACTGAAGAGATTGAAATAAACGCTTCGGGATCTATCCGCTTAATTGCACGAAGGAGAAGGTTGACATCCGTCTTCCTGGTGAGTACCATCAATACGGAAGTGACCCTCTTTGTGTACCAGCCCTGACCGTCCAGGACGGTAACTCCCCTGTGGAAGTCCCTTGCGATCATGTCGGCGACAGCTTCGTGCTTGTGGGTGAGGATGAACAACTGTACGCTCTGCTTAGAACCAGCCAGGTAGATGTCGGCAATGTTGCCGCAGACGGTCACTATGATCATTCCGTAAACTGCGGTGATGAACTTGTCGACAAACTGAAGTGGCTGACCGTCAGCAGTGAAGGAAGGCACCAGCAACGATGAGGCGATGATGAAGACATCTATAAGAAGGATTACCTTGCCCGGGGATATATTCCTGTACTTGGTAATAATAAGGGCTATGATGTCGGTTCCACCCGAGCTGCCGCCCTGGGAAATCGACATTCCTATCCCCAGGCCAGCCATGGAACCTCCTATGATAGCACACATCAGTTTCCCATTCGACAGGGCGAAATCCTGAATGATCTGGGCTGGGATAAGGGTCTGCTCTATATTCAGGCAGAAAGACGCCAGGAAGATGGCATAGACAGTCTTGATTCCGAAAGAGGGGCCTATGATGAACAATGAGATCACAAGAAGGATAGCATTGATCACGAAGTAAGTATAACCCATCTTGATACCGGTAGCGTACTGGATGATAGCACTGATACCTGAAACACCGCCTCCGAACATGTTGTTCGGGGTCAGGAAGATCGTCCATCCGCAGGTATAGATCAGGATTCCAAGGGTGATGAGGATATACTCCTTAATTGTTCGAAGTACGTTCTTTTCTTGCATTTTCCTTCTTCTTTAGCTTCAGTTTGATTCCGGTCTTCATCTCGTCGAAACCTTCACCGTAAACGGTGCTGGCCGATGAAACGGTTACAAATGCCTTGGGATCTATTTCCTTTACGACTTTGGTGATGGTGTGGAGTTCGGCCTTGCGAACCAGGATAAGGAGTACCTTCTTGCTCTCTCCGGAATACCACCCCTGGGCATCCAGGGCAGTCACTCCCCTGTTCAGGTCATTGATGACAGTGTCTGCAATATCCTTGTACTTGTTTGAGAAAACCATAATCTGCCAGGTCGAATTGCGCCCCAGCATCACCCAGTCCACAAACACTGAGAATATTACCATAGCAACATATCCGTACACCATGTCCTCTATGGTCTTGCCGGGGATAAGGAGGACGGAAGCGATGATGAACATGTCCAGTACAAGGAAGACCTTACCCAAGGAAACCGGCCAGAACTTATTGACAACCAGTGCTACTATGTCGGTTCCTCCGGTACTGCCACCCCTGGCGAGGATGAATGAGATTCCGATTGACTCGATGATGGCGGCGACAACGACCAGAAGGAGCTTGTTATCGAAGAATACATGTAGGAACTCCCAGTTGGCCATGACGTCGAGGCACAAAGTGGATAGGCCGATCGCAAACAAAGTCTTCAGTCCGAATCCCTTTCCAAGAATCAATGCACCTGTAATGATCAGCAGAGAGTTTATGACTATGTATGATAAATAGACCGGAATGCCGGTTGCAAAGTTGAGGATCGTACAAGCACCCGTAAGGCCGCCACTGGCTATCCCGTTGGGAATGAGCATGGCAGACCAAGCGAAAGTGTACAACAACACTCCCACGGTTATGACCAGATAGTCACCGACTGTGGATAAGATGGACGCCTTGAGTGTTTTATTTTCCTTATTTGCCATTATCAAACTATTTAAGGACTATGTTGACAATCCTTCCGGGAACCACTATAACCTTGACTATCGACTTGTCTGCCACCCACTTGGCGGTCTGGTCCATCCCACGAATGGTGGATTCCACTTCAGCGGCAGGCATGGACTTGGGCAGGTCAACCGTGAATCTCATCTTGCCGTTGAAGGACACCGGATACTTCACGCTATCCTCAGCAGCCAGGGCCGGATCAAAGACAGGGAAACTGGCATAGGTGATGCTCTCCTCATGCCCGAGAAGCGACCAGAGTTCCTCTGCGATATGAGGGGCAAACGGGGAAAGGAGGACGGTCATCGGCTCCAAGATGGCACGTTTGCGGCACTTCAGGGCGCCAAGGTCGTTAAGGGCTATCATAAAGGCACTCACAGTTGTATTGAACGAGAAGTGCTCTATATCATACTCCTCCTTGCCGATGAGTTTGTGAAGGACCTTCAACTCTTCAGGTGTAGCAGGCTCATCAGAAACTGCCAGTTCATCGCCCTCGAAGAACAATCTCCAGAATTTCTTGAGGAAACGGTTGACACCGTCGATTCCCTTGGTGTCCCAGGGTTTACTCTGCTCAAGAGGGCCGAGGAACATTTCATAGAGCCTTAGGGTGTCAGCGCCGTAATCGTCGCAGATCTGGTCAGGATTGACGACGTTGAACATTGACTTGCTCATCTTCTCGACAGCCCATCCGCAGATATATTCACCGTTCTCGAGGATGAACTCTGCGTCCGCGAACTCTGGCCTCCAGGCCTTGAATGCCTCAAGGTCGAGCCTGTCGTTCCTGACAAGGCTGATGTCCACATGGATCTCAGTGGTCTGATATCTATCCTTCAGCCCAAGGGAAACGAACGTGTTCGTCCCTACGATGCGATAGACGAAATTGGAACGGCCCTGGATCATTCCCTGGTTGATAAGCTTGCGGAAAGGCTCGTCCTCGCAGACATAACCAAGGTCGAAGAGGAACTTGTTCCAGAAGCGGGAATAGATAAGGTGACCGGTAGCATGCTCCGTTCCTCCGATGTACAGGTCCACGTCACGCCAGTATGCATTCACCTCCCTGTCCACAAGGGCTTCACCGTTGCGGGGATCCATATAGCGGAGATAGTAGGCACTGGATCCGGCAAAGCCAGGCATAGTGCTGGTTTCAAGCGGATAACCCTTGTAGTTCCAGTTTTTGGCCCTGGCGAGAGGAGGTTCTCCCTTCTCTGTGGGCTTGAACTCGTCTATCTCCGGAAGGGTCAGAGGCAAATCTTCGAATGGTACGGGGGTAGGGATTCCGTCCTTGAAAAATATAGGGAAAGGCTCTCCCCAGTATCTCTGGCGACTGAAAATGGCATCACGAAGCCTGTAGTTTACCTTTCTGTGTCCGAGTCCATGTTTTTCGACATAATCGATAGCCGCAGGGATGGCTTCCTTGACTTCCATTCCGTCCATGAAGCCGGAGTTGACCATCTTCCCTTCCTTTGCATCGAAACTCTCTTCACTGACATCGCAACCCTCTATGATAGGGACTATAGGAAGATTGAATATCTTCGCGAATACATAGTCACGGCTGTCATGCGCAGGGACCGCCATGATGGCTCCCGTACCATAACCCGCGAGGACATATTCAGAGATCCAGATTGGAACGCGTTCCCCGGTAAGGGGATTGACTCCATAGGACCCGGAGAAAACACCTGTGACTGTCTTGGTCTCGGCGATCCTCTCTCTCTCGGTCTTCTTCTTGACGTAGCCAAGGTACTCTTCAACGGCCTTTTCCTGATGGGGAGTTGTAAGAACATGAACCAAGTCACTTTCGGGAGCAAGAACCATGAAAGTTACCCCGAAGAGGGTATCCACCCTGGTCGTGAATATGGTTACGTCATGCTCGGTCTCTCCATTGTAGCATTTGAACACTACTTCACAACCGTTGGACTTGCCGATCCAGTTGCGCTGCATCTCCTTGAGGGAATCGGTCCAATCGATCCTGTCGAGTCCCTCGAGAAGCCTTCCGGCATATGCAGAGACCCGCAGCTGCCACTGCTTCATCTTCTTCTGCTCCACAGGGAAACCGCCGCGTACCGAAAGCCCGTCCTTAACCTCGTCGTTGGCAAGGACAGTCCCAAGTCCGGCACACCAGTTGACAGAAGTCTCACCCTGATAGGCAATACGATAGTTCATCAGCATGTCCGACTTTTCCTTTTCAGAGAAAGCTTTCCACTGAGAGGCAGTGAAAGGATCATGGTCTGAGCAGGAGGCATTGACAGCGCTGCTTCCACCCTTCTCAAAGGCAGAGACGAGATCCTCGATGGGACGTGCTTTGTCAAGATCGTTGTCGTACCAGCTTCCAAACATCTTCAGGAAAGCCCACTGTGTCCATTTGTAGTACTCAGGATCGCAGGTACGGACTTCACGGTCCCAGTCATAGGAGAATCCGATGCGGTCCATTTGCTGGCGATATCTGGCGATGTTCTTCTCAGTAGTAACTTCAGGATGCTGACCGGTCTGGATGGCATACTGCTCGGCAGGGAGGCCGAAAGCATCATAACCCATCGGATGGAGGACGTTGAAACCCTACAACCTCTTATAACGGGAGAAGATGTCGCTCGCAATGTAGCCGAGCGGATGTCCGACATGAAGTCCCGCTCCGGAAGGATAGGGGAACATGTCCAGGACATAATACTTCGGTTTTGAAGGATCTTCCTTGGTCCTGAATGTACCGTTACCAGCCCAGAAGGCCTGCCACTTCTTTTCAATTTTCCTGAAATCGTAATCCATATATTGTCTTAACTATAATCTATTTCTTGATGCCGAAACTCCTGGTCCCCTTCTTTTCAAGACGGAACTCGACGTACAGGGACATCTCCGACTTGACTTTCTGGCCACGAAGTTTTCCGGGCTTCCATTGAGGCGATCCGCTGATTATTCTCACGGCCTCCTCATCTAGCAGGGGATCTGCCCCTTTCAGTACTTTCACATCCCTGATCTTTCCGGTCTCATCGATTATGAAATCAACCAGTACCCGTCCCTGGATCCCGTTCTTGACAGCCTCCTGGGGATACTTCATGTAGGTATAGACCCATTTTTGAAGGAATACCTTCGGATCTGTGCTGCCGAGGAAACTGGGCTTTACGTCGCAATCGTAGTAAGGAACAACCCCGGAGGAACCATCCGTCCTCTGGAGAACGTCGGAAGGATTGAATATGGGTTTGGGACCGTTAACGAGAGCCAATGAATAGTGGAAAATGTATTCAAGTTCCTTCTCCATGTTATCGTAATCCAGGATTGACTGGGTGTCCCTCTCCGTGTCATGGGCTGGATAACGGCCGGTAGTAAAGAAAACCGAGGGAATCCGTTTGTCGTAGAATGCCACATGGTCCGAAGAATAAGGTTCCTGGGTTGTCACTACAGGCTTTATCGGTTGGAGATCGGCTGAAATCGACTCCAGGAGGGCATTCATGTCGGCATTGGAAGCGGTGTAGGCATAAAAACCGTCATGACCGGTCCCAAGCATGTCCAGATTGATCATGGCATCTATGTTGGACACGTCCGAGAATGAACGGTTGAGGAAATACCACGAGCCCGCAAACGACTCCCTGGAAGCTCCGAAAGCAACCAGAAGCACTGAACGGCGCAACTGGTAGCGATTGGTCTGCAGCAGCCTTGCAAGTTCCAGGAGCATGGCCACACCGGAGGCATTACCATTTGCTCCGTAATAGATCTTCTCCACAGTCTTTCCGTCCACGGTCATTGTTCCGGTTCCCAGGTTATCCATCCTGGCGCCAATGACTATATATCTATCCCTCAACGACTTGTCTCCCCCATGGATGAAGGCGCAGACGTTCCTTGAAGTAAGGGTGTCTCCATTCTCCTGGCGTATTCCAAACGGATCTCCGCTCTCACCAGAAAGAATGTCAAGGCCATATTCCTTTAAAACCTCGGTAATGTACTCGGCAGTCATCTTCTCTCCCTCAGATCCAGCCTTGCGTCCTTCCATAACGGCAGCAGAGACGGTAGAGACATGCTTTTTAAGGGATGTAACAGTCTCGCTGTCCCCCAATTCTGAATAGTCGTTACGGAACTGTGCCCAAACCGGGACAAGCCCAATGACAAAGGCGAAGAATGCCGAAATAATAGTTCTCCTGATGTTCATCTTTTGTTCCTGTCTAGAATCCAGACGCCATCTGGGCAAAAATCCTGCCTTTTGACTTCCTTGAGGGAGGACTTGGCTTCTGCCTCGTCATCTGTCCCGCAAATTCCTACTCCTGTGAAACCACCCTTGAAACCAAAAAGTTCCGGCTTGTAGCCCTTGGCAGAAAGGCGTTCTGCGTACTTAGACGCATTCGAGGCACTGGAAAAGGATGCCATGACAATGTAGTACCTTTTCTTTCCTTCGACTTGAGGAACGCTTGCTACAGGTTCTTTACTGACTTCAGGAGACTCCGTTACAGTGTCCCTCACGGCTACAGGGGCGGGAGGGGAAGCCGTCTTCAATTTGATGACCTCCCGTGTCGCCTCAATTTCAGAAGAGGTGGGCCTTCCTGCAAGTTTGCGGAAGAAATCGCATCCGGTTGCCAGAGTGACAACGGAAAGCAAAACGACAACAAGCTGGAGAACCCTTCTCATTATGCCTGGACGAAGGCTACGATCTCACCCTTGGCGACTTTATCGCCTTGTTTGCCTAGAACAGCTACTACACGGCCGTCTATGGCAGGAATGATCTCCTCCATTCCATAATATGTCTGTACGAAGCCCATTCCTTCCCCGGCTTTAACAGCAATACCGGCCACAGGCGCAGAGGAATTGTCTTCCACATCCACCTGCCAGAGCAACTGACCCTTGACGGGAGCCTGGACAGGCACAGCGTTGGGATAGCGCCTGGCATAATCCTCGACATCGAATTTGGGCATCTCAACCACAGGGCGGGTGACTACTATCGGAGCACCGGCCTTCTTGCGGAAGTCCTCGAGTTCCTTGTTGAAACGCTCCTTGGCAATACCGCTCTTGTAGTCACGGTACTGACGCTCGTGCATTGCGAGTTCAAAGAGTTCCTCGTCATCTTCGCCATAGTCCCATCCTTCTTCATCCATCATCTTCCTGAACTTAGGAAGCTCGTCGGGATAATTATCCTGAGGGTCTCCGGTGGAGAATTCCAGGCCTTTCTCCTTAGCCAACTCGATGACTTCGGGAGCGAGGGGGCCGGGAAGCTGACCCATGTTACCCAGGATCATCCCCCATGTATCCTTGTCGATGGTGGTCCAACGAGGCTTGTCGTTAAGCATGTTGAAGAGGTTCATCAAGGCGGTGTTCTTCACGTACTGGCTGAACGGGGTCACCAGAGGCGGGTAGCCAAGACGCGGCCACACATACTCAACCTCCTGGAACAGCTTGACCATCAGAGTGTCAAGACTCATCTCAGGACGTCCATGAGACCTTTGGGCAGCATTGATAGCGCCCTGGAATCCCTTCAAGTCTGCCATCATCGAGCCCATCATTCCACCGGGAAGGCCGCAGCCTACAAGCAGGGAACTCATCTGGGAATTGGTCGGATTGATCCAGTAACCCAGGAAATCATCGATGAACTTCTGGGTCAGGCGGCGGACCTCCATGTAGGCGTCCATGTTTATGTCCTTGACCAGAAAACCGTCGGCCTTCATCATCTCGCGGATTGTGATAACATCCGGATGAACCTTTCCCCAAGAGAGGGGTTCGACGGCCACATCCAGATAATCAGCTCCGGCACGGGCGACCTCCAGCATGGATGCCGGGGAGAAGCCGGGGCCGGTGTGGCCGTGGTACTGGACGACGATGTGGGGATATTTCTTCTTTATGTCAGCAACAAGTTCTCCCAGGACAGTCGGCCTACCGATTCCAGCCATGTCCTTAAGGCAGATCTCATCGCATCCATATTCTACCACCTTGTCCACTATTCCCATGTAATATGCTACGGTGTGGACCGGAGAATGGGTGATGGAAAGGGCTACCTGAGAAATCATTCCTCCCTTCTTGGCCCCCTCGACAGAAACGCGGAGGTTGCGGTGGTCGTTCAGTCCGCAGAACGAGCGGGCGATATCGGTGCCCTGCTTTTTCTTGACCTTGAACATAAGGTCGCGGACATCCCTTGGCACAGGGTTCATCCTGAGAGCGTTAAGGCCTCTCTCCAACATGTGGGTCTGAATCCCGGCCTTATGGAATGGGGCAGTCCACTTGCGGACAGCGACATTCGGGTTCTCCCCGAAGAGGAGGTTCACCTGCTCGAAAGCGCCGCCGTTGGTCTCCACCCTGTCGAAACAACCCATGTCAACGATCGCAGGACCTACCTCGCAAAGCTGGTCAACTCTGGGGACATATTTGCCCGAGCTCTGCCACATATCCCTGTAAACCAGGGAGAACTTTATTTCTCTAGCCATTTTCCAAAAATTTTTCTCTTATAATCTTACAAATATACTCATTTTCTGCGGATTCTCATTATCCGATACTGTTCTTTGTGTCCTGATCATTCATGAAAGGCTCTGACCTGAATTTTATTTGCTTATTTTCTCCCTTTTTAGCATATTTAAAGCAGAAAGGGAAATTCTTTTGTTGTCCATAGTCCTTTTTTCCTAATAACAAACCGCCATGACTAAGCATTATTCCCAGATCCTTGCTGTAATGGCCATCTTTGCAGCCAGCCTACTGTTTGCAGGCTGCGGCCATGAGGAGCCGGAACCGACTCCACCTACCCCGTCAACGGTTGCAGTAACCGGTGTTACTCTTAGCAGTTCTACCCTGTCCCTTTCAGTGGGAGGTACGGCAACCCTCAGCTACACGATCCAGCCATCTAATGCGACTAACCAGAATGTAATTTGGAAGTCCAATGACGGCTCGATCGCAACTATCGATGTCAGTGGCAAGGTGACAGGCATCAAGGCTGGAACCACCACAATCCAGGTGATAACCACTGACGGAGCCAAAACAGCGTCCTGCACGGTCACCGTCAAGGCGAACGTGTCAGTGACTGGAGTTGTCCTTGATGACGAATCAAAGGCAATTACACTTGAGAATGGCCAGTCTGCGACTCTCAAGGTTACTGTCCAGCCCGAAGATGCATCCGATAAGACTGTTACATTCTCGTCATCGGATGATAAAGTTGCCACGGTTTCAGCCGATGGTGTCGTCAAGGCTGTCGGAGAAGGAACCGCCACCGTCACAGTCACTACAAAGGATGGCAGTAAAACGGCTACAAGCGAAATCACAGTTGTTCCAGCTTCTGTAGCAGTAACGGGAATCACTGTAGATGATGACAGCAAGGAAGTGACTCTTGAAGTCGGCGAAACAGCCGTCATCGAGGTTACCGTCGCTCCGGAGGATGCAACGAACAAAACTGTGGAATGGACCTCTTCTGATGAGACAGTCGCCTCAGTGGATGCCACAGGAATAGTTACTGCACTGAAACCAGGAGAAACCACTATCACAGCCAAGACAGTCAGCGGGGGCAAGACAGCCACCGCGAAAATTACCGTGAAGGATGGAATCTCTGTCACCGGAATCACTCTCAACAAGCCAACTTTGGAGATCCCTGCCGGTGAGACATACACTTTCGAGCCTGAGTTCTTCCCCAGCAATGCCACTAACAGGGGTGTATCATGGTCGAGCAACAATGAAAGTGTAGCTACTATTGCCGCTGATGGAACCTTGACTGCCGTCAGTATGGGTAAAGCTACTATCACCGCCACTACAGAAGACGGAGGTAAGAAAGCGATTTGCTATGTCACTGTTACAGCTGCCCTGACAGATGTCAGCGGTGTCGAACTCTCAATGAACTCCCTCAACCTTCTTGTAGGAGACACATTTGAACTGGAGGCCAATGTAAAGCCATCTACTGCAGAGAACAAGAATGTCACCTGGAAGAGTAGCAATTCTGCGGTTGCCTCAGTCTCTGAAGACGGAACCGTAAAGGCTCTCAAGTCCGGTTCCGCCACCATCACTGTCACCACCGAGGAAGGAGAGTTCACTGCCAATTGTACGATAAAAGTAGAGAATCCTGGCGATTACACAGTTTACTTTGGTGGAAGCGAGGCTCCCACCCAGATATCATACATTCTCGGGTCAGCCACCCGCGACTATCTCATCTTCAGCCTCTATGACAAGGTAAACAAGAAGATGGTTACCGGAGAATCCGTCTACAAAGATGATCTCAAGATCACTTCTTCCAAATCAACTGTAGCCCAATCTACAACTTATAACGAAACCGAGAGAGTTGTCAAGGCTTACTACCAAGGTACGACGGTCCTGACTTTCTCCTATAAAGGTAAGACCATCAAGACCATCCAGCTTACTGTCAGACCCAAGCCGGACTACACTATAATGGTTGGAGATAGAAACTTGTATGAAAATGCTACCATTATCCTTACAGTAGGAGAGACAATGACCTACCTTCCTTACGACAGGAACAACGATATTACGATCCACTTGCCTTCTGGTTTCTCGATTACGTCATCCGATCCAAGCATAGTGAAGGCTGAAATCGCCTATCTGGGAGCCTCAAGTGCCCCTTCAGGGATTTTCAATGCATGGAAGTTGACTGGCTTGAAGGCAGGAACCACAACGGTTAAGATGACTTTCGGATCATTCACCCGCACTGCCAAGGTAACAGTCGGCGAATTTGAGGTTCGCTACAGTGAAAGCCTCATTCCTTCCACCGTAAACTATCAACTTGGCTCAGCCACTCAGGATAATGTAAAATTCAGGGTGTACAACAAGTCAGCGAACTCCTATGTAAATGCCGCGTATTGGGGTGTCAAATCCAGTGATACTTCTGTAGGCGAACCAGTCTCCTATACTGAGTTCGATTACAATGTACATGCAAAGAAGGTAGGAAAAACCACTATTACTGTAAGCTCTCGTTTTGGCAGTGCTGTCTTTGGGACGACGACTCTCAACGTAGTCAATTAGTCCTGTCAGGTATTCATACCCAACTCTTCGAAAAGCCGGCGGTAAGCGTCGGCTTTTCTTTGTATCGGCAGAGGATAGGCACGGGAAGAAGAAGGCATGCGCCAGAGTTGCATTTCCCTGCCTTCAAAATCAAATAATGAATAATCACCTACGGGCGGAGGCATGATTCCGAAGACAGCACACATGGTCTCCGTGGCTTTCTCCCCTGTAGTGACAACGGCCCTGCAATCAGGGATCCGGCGGAGCAGGGAACCCACATCTGTAGGCTCCACGACTTCAAGGAACTTGTCGGAAGCATTGTCCTTGAGGCGTCGTACGGCAGTCGCGGTGTCGAACATCGCGAAACCATATTCATTGCAGAAAGAGATGATCTCAGGCAGTTTGAACTTCTTCGCTCCGGCATCCACGAAATGGTCTTTCTCTCCGAAAAAGACGATTCCCATTATCCTCCAGAAATCATTGATGAAATTGGGGTAATAGAACTCCATGCTCCACCTCCTGGGCGGTGGAGGGAAACTCCCCAGGAACAGAACCTTTGCATGTTCGGGAAGGAAAGGTTCGAAAGGATGACTCTCAGTATCGGATGCCATCTCTAGACTTTAAGGAATAAACCCTTCCGGTACATTACCCAAAGGATCAGGAAGAGGATAAGTACATTCCCGGAGGTAACGACGAGAGGATAGTAGTCACCTGTAAGATGCTCGAACCCGTGCAGGAACGACCTGCTTACAGAAGAGAAATTAACCGCCTCGCCTATGAAGTATGCGGTTATCGAGTTCATGCCAAAGCACTTGAGCCAGCCCCACCCACGTTTTATTCCCCATACATCGACTATCAGATAAGTCACTGCAAGGGCAAGGGAACATATTCCCCCGGAGTATAGGGTCATGGAGCTGCTCCAGATTTTCTTGATTATCGGGAAGAAAGAGTCCATCGCGAGCCCGAGGACTATCATCATGACTCCGGCTCCACCAAGGAGGATAGCCCTGTAGGATGGACGGTATGTCCGGTCTTTAAGAAGGACACCGGCATAGCAACCCAGCATAACGGTTACGATGAAATTCAGGCTGCTGAGGATCCATGTGTACTGGTAGCCTTCGTTCCAGGTCCAGCTACCGTCAGGATTCCATATTACCCCATCCCTGTGGCTTCCGAGTACGGCCTTGTCCACCACCATGGCGATGTTGTCCTGGGGATCCAGGTTCATGTGGCCGAAGATGATGAAGACAAGGAGATATGCCAGGAAGCAGGCAGTACCGAAGATCCAGCGTCCTTTCCTTCCGAAATGGACGAACGCCAGGGCTGTGAATACGTAGCCTACTGCAATGGCCTGGAGGGTGTTGGCGAACGGATGGAAGGTCTTGAAATCAAGGTTCAGGAGATTCCCCTGAACGATCCATCCCAGGAAGAAAAGAAGGATAAACCTTCGCAGTAGCTTCAGATAGAACTGCTTTCCGGGCAGCACCCCTTCCCTGTACTTGGCCATGGAGAACGGTATGGTGGCTCCGGACATGAAAAGGAAGAGAGGCATTATTATATCCCACAGGACAAACCCCTCCCACGACACATGCGACACCTGGTGTCGTACTCCGTCCCATACAGGTGAAGTATTGATTCTTAGGAATGTGTGGATAAGCGGTCCTGCCACAAGAAGCAGGAACAGATCCAATCCCCGAAGCACGTCCAGGGAGGCGAGTCTCTTGTCAGGATCCACTATCTGACCCCTTTGGCGTCAAATTCACTCTTTAGTTCTGCCAGGATCGGCTCAGCCTTGGCATACCCGTTGGCAGGAGCATTCCAGATCGTGGCGAAAAGTATCACTCCGAGGATTCCGATTGCGATTGTGACTTCGAATACAGAATTCCAACCAAGTTTGTCTGCCAGGATACCGAAGGCCAGACCCGAGACTGTTGTGCTGGCGTAGCCGAATATCCCCGCCATTCCGTTGGCTGACGCAGCAACCCTCTTGGTAGCAAGGTTGGAACAGGCAATGCCCACGAGCGCCTGAGGCATATAGATGAAGAAACTGGCCAGGATGATGCAGGTTATCGCCGCCCAACTCATCTCCTTAGGAGTCAGCCAGAACAGGATGAAACAGATCGTCGCACAAGCAAGACCTATAAGGCAGGTCCTGTGCGCCTTGCTCTTGAAGAACTTGTCAGTTGCCCAGCCGGCAAGAAGGGTTCCGATGATGCCTCCTGCCAGCTCTGATGCCGCAACGACAGATGAAGCGGTCTGGATGCTCAGTCCCCTGTCCTGAGTGAGGAAAGTAGCTCCCCAGTCAAGGACGGTAAACCTGAGGACATAGACGAAGAAGTTGCCTATTGCCAATACCCAGATAACAGGATTTCTCAAGACCATCGGTTTGAGGAGCCTCTTGTAGGCAAGCTGTGTAAACTCCGGACTCTCATTCTCGACCACCTTCACAGGCGCATTCTCATCCATGGTCTCCGGATCGGGAAGTCCGACGGAGGCAGGAGTGTCTTTCAGACCGAAGAACAGGAGGAAAGCTCCGAGAATGGCCAGGAAAGCAGGTATGAAGAAACACCACTGCCAGGCCTCATAACCGAACTTCTGGAGAATTGCCGTACCGCACAGGACAGCCACCAGGCCGGCACCGATTGAATGGGAACTGTTCCAGATAGACTGTTTAGTCGCCAATTCAGAAGGTTTGATCCAGTGGGCCATTAAACTGCCGCAGGGAGGATAACCCATACCCTGGGTGTAGCCATTGATCAGCCATAGGCTTCCGATGAACACAATCAATCCTGCAGTCGCTTTCCCCTGGGGATCCAGGAAATTGAAGATCCCGTTCATCTCCGGACTCAGGCCTATGATTATGTTGACGACAGCGGATAGCAGGAGCCCCAGTCCCATCATGCGCTTACGGCTGACCCGGTCGGCCAGGAATCCGTTGATAAACCTGGACAAGCCGTAGATAACACCGTTGATTGTCAGGAAAAGACCGAGCTTGGCCTTGCTGATACCGAGTTCAGACTCAAGGGCAGGCATTACGATGCTGAAATTCTTACGCACGAAGTAGAACAGCATGTAACCGATCATAAGGATGATCAGGGTGCGCCACTGCCAATAGTTGTATTTCTTCTTGATTGACTGATCCATAACACAAATATAGCGAAATCCAGTATCAAATTGAAGATATTTAGTAAATTTGTGTATTATGGTTAATGAAGACAACTACAACAAGGTACTGACCCCTTCCCAGAAAGAAAAACTCCGCAAAATAAGGCATCTTGCCCTCGATATGGATGGGACTATCTACATGGAGAACAACATATTCCCATTCACCATCCCAACTTTGGGCGCCTTGAAGGCAGATGGTGTCGGACATTCCTTCCTCACCAACAATCCCACGAAATCCGTTGGGGACTATGTGGCAAAACTGGCCAGGATGGGAATTGACTGCGCCTTCGAGGATATGTACACCACTCCCATAGCGACCATCGACTACATAAAGAAGGCCTATCCGGAAGTCAAGCGCCTATTCATGTTAGGAACTCCCAGTATGCGTGAGCAGTTCGTGGAAGCCGGGTTCATCTCCTGCGAGGACGACCCTTCCGACAGGCCGGACATGCTGATAGTAGCCTTCGATACCACCCTGGTGTATTCAAGGCTCTGCAGGGCTGCATGGTGGGCGAAGCAGGGAATCCCCTACATTGCCACCAATCCCGATTGGGTCTGTCCTACTGATGCCGAGACCATCCTCGTTGACTGCGGCTCCCTCCAGAAATGTATCGAGGCCGCTACCGGCAGGAAGCCGGACAAGGTGATGGGCAAACCGGATCCTACTATGCTGGATGGCATCCGTGACCGTCATGGGCTGATGCCCGAAGAAATCGCGATGGTCGGCGACAGGATCTACACAGACATCGAGATGGGCCGCAGGGCGGGAGCGGTCAGCGTCCTGGTCCTATCCGGTGAGACTACCCTTGAAACTGCACTGGAAGCCGGCACCGCCGACTTCATAGTCAGGGACCTGAAGGAACTCGGAGACCTTATCCTCGAAAGCCACCGTTCATAGATGAAGGTCCTGTTCATACACGGACTCGCCTCGTCCGGTGCCTACAAGATGGCCTCATCCCTCAGGATCCTCCTGAAAGGAAGCGAGGTGATCTCCCCTGACGTTCCCATCAAGCCATCGGATGCCCTGGCCCTTCTTCAAGGAATATGTTCACGTGAAAAGCCGGACCTCATAGTCGGCCTTTCCCTCGGAGGTTTCTGGGCGCAGAAACTCAGAGGTTTCCGCAAATTGCTAGTTAATCCGGACCTGCATCCATCACGGCTGTTGAGGACAAAGACAGGTGTAATGGAATACCTTTCCCCCCGGCAGGACGGTGCAACCTCTTTTTCCATTACTGATGAGATCTGCAACGCCTATGAGGCCCTGGAAAAGACCCAGTTCGAATCCCTGGAGATTGGTGAGATATCTTTGACCTACGGTATGTTCGCAGACCATGACGAGATGGTGGACTGCTTCGGAGAATTCCTCCTCCATTACCCGGACCGCGGCCATCGCTACCCGGGGACCCATCTTCCCAATTTCCCCCAGATCAAGAAGTATTTACTACCGGTAATCCTCGATGAAATACCTTCTGAATAGTTCAACGGATCCATATTTCAATATGGCCCTGGACGAGTTCTGCCTTGAGAACATCGTCATGGAGGAGCCGTATTTCTATCTGTGGAGGAACCGGCCATCCGTGATTATCGGCCTTAACCAGAATGCTTATTCTGAAGTCAACCTCCCCTATCTACGGGCTAACGGTATCAACCTTGTCCGCCGGGTCACCGGTGGCGGTGCTGTCTATCACGACCTGCAGAACCTGAACTACACTATCGTAGGGAAATCCTCTCCAGTTACTAAGCCTGCCGAAGGGCCGGGTCTTACGCCCCAGCCGATTATCGACGCCCTGCGCCGGCTTGGCGTTCCTGCTGAACTTTCCGGCCGCAACGACATATTCGTAGAAGGACGCAAAGTCTCCGGGTACGCCAGAAGGGTTTACGGATGCCAGGAAATTATCCACGGCACCCTCATGTACGACGTGGATCTGGAGACACTGACACATGTCCTGGACACCCCTGAATCGAAGCTTCAGGCCAAAGGAATAGGTTCCGTCAGAAGCAGGGTTGCCAATCTCAAGGAATATCTTCCCGGCTTCAGTACTCTGGATGAACTGCAGTCTGCTCTCCAGGAGATACTTGCCGATGGTGAAGGGATTATCGAACTGTCCGAAGACCAGTTCACAGAAGTACAAAAGATGGCTGATGAGAAGTTCGCCACCTGGGATTTCATCTACGGCCGCTCTCGGCAGACCGGATTCGTCCGGAAGGCCAAACTACCCTGCGGAACGGTCGAGGCCGCCATCAATCTGGACCATGGCCTTATCACCTCCATTTCTTTCAGCGGAGACTTCCTGTTTGATGAACCTGTGACGGAGTTGGAATCCAAATTGACCGGATGCCGCTTCGAACGTGCCGCCCTTTCCCGCGTCCTGAATGACGCCACTGTCTCCCGCTGCTTCCGGGACACTGCTTCCGCAACGATTCTTGACTTGCTATTACATTAAGATTTTCCCAACCTTTCAGACAGTTTCTCCGTCTAACATATGTAACCGCCCTGATTGCGGTAATTGTTAATCACAAATTTCAATATTATGATGGAAGACATTATCCTCCCCCTTTTCATGTGCGTAGTAATGCCGATTGCTATCGTCTGGCTGGTAATGAGGACAAAACTGAATGAAACCAACAAGATGGCCGAAATAATGCTGAAGGCCATCGAGACGGGCACACCTTTAGACCATGACCTCTTTAAAACACAAACTCAAACCTTTAGGAAGAAGAGCATCAAGGAAAGACTTCTTGGTTATTTGACGGCAGCCTGCATCCTTATCGGCTTGGGATTATGCTTAATCATTCTCGGGATAGTTTTCTGCCTTGTAAACAATTATACTTATGAGACCGGGCCCTCAGTAATGATTCTGTTACCGTATTTCGGGGGAATTCTGTTTGCTGTTGGAGCCGCACTGCTTGTAGTTTACTTTATCAGAAAAAAGACTCTTGCCAAGGAGATTGAGAAAGAGGAAAAAGCACTGGAGACGCCCAAGGAGCAATGACTGAGAAGCGGTTCATCGACCTGGTCAGAGTGGAGCAGGAACCCCTGAGACGGTTCCTGCTTGCCTTGTGCAGCGGTGATTCCGCCCAAGCCGATGACATCGCCCAAGACACCCTCATGAGAGCTTATGTAGCTTCGGGATCTTTCATGGGGCTCTCCTCATTCCGTACCTGGCTCTTCAGGATTGCCTACAACTGCTATGTTGACCATCGCAGGAAGAAGCATCCCGGACAAGCCCCAATCGATGGACACGAAGCATTAAACCTCGAGGACAGGAATACCTCCGATGTATCTTTCCGGTTCCAGCAGCTCTACCAAGCCTTAGACAAGCTCTCGGAAAAAGAAAGAACAGTTATAATCCTGTTCTATTTCGAAGACCGGAGCATAAAGGAAATCGCATCAATCCTTGGCATCCCTTCGGGAACAGTCAAGTATCATCTCTCAATAGGGAGACAACATCTTAAAGAGCATTTAAGCCTATGAATGATATTGAATTAGAGAAGCTCCTCCGGGAAAACAGGCCTCTTGTCAAGGATGATCCGGCCTTCCTGCTGGAAGTCAGGCAAAGGCTGAATGCCGTTGAAGGAATCAAGTATGAAGTTGACCGTCAACGGAGGCTCGGACACATTACCATGTCAGTTACCCTGCTCATAGGCATGGTGACAGGATGCCTTATCACGGCATTCATCCTCCTGGCCCCTATGGACAGCATACGTACATTCGTTGGGGAATGGAAACTGTACATCGCAATTTTCGCATCAATCTCTGTTACGTTAATCTCCATTTTTCTCGGATGCGATTCCTTATTGAATATTAACAAGTTACGTCTTTTACCACCATCGAAAAACGCCGGAGATAATCAATCAACTGATTGATATTCAGCACTGTTTTGTCTCTGTAATACAAGGTAAAAAATGACCCGGGCAGGCAGCCCGGGTCATTTAATAAAACATCTATCAAGGCTATGCCAGCTGGTCGGCGTGGCTGAGAAGATATTCTTCTGCTTCAACGTTCCAGAGACCGTTGTTGGCCTTGCAGAGACGGTCGAGTTCGGCATAGACCGGGTTGGTCTTTCCCTTCTCCTCAAACTCTGTAATAGCAGTCAGAGGCATCTCCACATGTGTGTAGATCAGTTTCTTACCTCCCTTGATTTCCGGGAGATGAAGAGTGGTCTCAGGAACAACGTTGAGTCCACCGATGTGAGTCACAAGACCGGCAGGATCCATTCCTTTACCCATGAGGTCGAGGGCTTCTTTCATGTCCTCGGTATTTCCGCCGCTGGTGCCAACTATGTGGGTAGCAGCATAATGGACATTGTAGAAATTTAGCGGTGCCTTGAAATCAGCCTTGCTCGGACCGGAGAAGAAGTTGAGGCAACCGTCCTGTCCGAGGATATCGTCTCCCTGTTCAACGACAGAGGGAACAGGGGCCATGACCACAACCTCGTCGTAGCCGGTTCCCCCGGAGATCTCACGCAGGAATGCAGCAGGATTCTCGACAGAACCGGTGTTGACATAGCGGAGATCGACTCCCCTTGATGCAGCATATTCCTTGGTGTAAAGGGACGCAGCCCTGTCAAGGCGGGCCTGATCAATGTCGGTTACCACAAAGAGCGAAGGGCGACGGTCTTCACGATGAAGGACATAGTTGATCATGGCAAGACCCATGGGTCCGACACCTGCGAGCAGCGCCATCTTTCCTCCGTCTTTAATCTCCATCTGATGTACATAGGATCCTGGGGTGGTGTGGTAGCATGCGTGCATCGCACCGATTACACAGGATAGGGGTTCGCTCAATGAAGCAGGATAGAATCCAGGGCCGTTGTAAGGCAAAAGGCAGCCTTGCTCCATAACCTCGGCAGGAATAATGATATAAGTCGCATCTCCTCCGGAGTATTTGTAGGAATAACCGGGAGAAGAAAGCACACCGACCGGTCCTCCGGGAAAGTTGATGGCAGGCTGAATGGAGAACTTGTCTCCGGGCTTGAACTGGTCCTTCCATTTCGAACCGACTTTCTCAATGACTCCTGCGAATTCGTGACCGATGATCGTAGGATTCTCTGCGATGTCATTGGGGACCCTTTTGTGGTCCGTTCCCTGATGGGAGGATTTATAGGACGACATGCAGATGCTGTCGCTTACTACCTTGGCCAGAATTTCGTCTTCCTTCATCTCAGGAAGTTCGAACTCCTCAAGCCTCAGGTCTTCCTTGCCGTAAAGGCGTACCGCTTTTGTCTTCATATTCTGATTATTTTGTTTCAATTTCTTCGATGACAGCCCCTTTCCGTTTCAGAACCACTGCCACCCTCGGCACGTTAAGAGGGGGGACCGGAGCGCAGCGAACGGTGGGGTCGAGCGCAGCGAGACGGTTCGGAAATGGAAAGGGGCTGTCCATCATCATGAAGGATTAAATACCTTTACGGGCATGCAGACGCATCTGGGCGATGGTCTGGTTGCTTGTGGGAACATAGTCCTTGAGAGGGACGATCTTCTCGTGGATAGCGTCGAGGAACCAGGACGGCTGAGGGAAGAAGGCCTCCTCAAGTTCATGACAAGGAGTGATCCAGTTGCGGGAACCGAGGACTACGGGTGCTGCATCCAGATAGTCGAATGCCATCTCCGAGATATTGGCAGCGAGGTCGTTTAGGTAGGATCCGCGGGCGCATGCATCTCCAGCGATGATGATACGGCCCGTCTTCTTGACTGACTCGATCACCTTGTCGTAATTGAACGGGACAAGGGACCGGGCGTCTATGACCTCGGCCTCCATTCCGTACTTCTCCTTCAGGATGTCAGCAGCCTCAAAAGCCCTGTAAAGGGTAGCACCGATTGTAAGGATGGTGACATCCTTCCCGGCGCGTTTGATGTCCGGTTCTCCGAAAGGAATCTCATAGTAGCCTTCCGGAACTCCGCCTTCGTGGAACTTCTCGGCAATGCCGTAGAGACGCTGGCTCTCGAAGAAGATCACAGGGTCGGTACCCTGCAATGCAGCGTTCATCAAACCCTTGGCATCGTAAGGAGTCGCGGGGAAGCAAACCTTCAGTCCGGGAATATGTGTACAGAGACTTGTCCAGTCCTGACTGTGCTGGGCACCATACTTGGAACCGACGGAAACGCGCACGACCACAGGCATCTTGAGGATGTTGCCGGACATGGCCTGCCACTTAGGAAGCTGGTTGAATATCTCGTCGCCGCAGCAACCGAGGAAGTCGCAGTACATTATCTCAGGAATGACACGGCCACCGCACATCGCGTAACCGATAGCGGTACCGATGATGGCAGCCTCGGCAATCGGAGAGTTGAACAGACGGTGATAAGGAAGGGCTTCAGTCAGTCCACGATAAACTGCGAAGGCACCGCCCCACTCGCGGTTCTCCTCACCATAGGCGATAAGGGAAGCATCTTTGTAGAAGCGATCCACTATAGCTTCGAAAACTCCGTCGCGGAAGTTGTATGCCTTCATGCTGCTGGCAGGCTTGCCGTCCTTTCCAAGCCAGAAACGCTCCTTTCCGGCAATCTGTTTTACTCGGGGATTATCCTCCATAGGCATCAGTACGTCGGGTTTTGCGTCAGAAAGGGAATCTATGCTCTGGTTGGAGAACATCATCTCGCCAAGAAGCTCATCCTGCTTCACAAGATCCATCCTCGGAGAGATTTCCTCGTCGATAGCAAGCTTGTAGCACTCGAAGATATTGGCGTTAACCTCGGTGCGGATAGCGTCAAGGGCTGCCTGATCGGCCACTCCGGCCTCGATGAGTTTCTTTCCGAATGCTACGATGCAGTCTTCTTTCTCCCAGGCCTCGATCTCTTCCTTGGTACGGTAGGAGCTCTGGTCGGATGGGGAATGGCCGCTGTAACGGTAGGTCACTACATCCAGGAGGGCCGGTCCCTTCTTCTCGAGGAGGTAAGCCTTCTTGCGGTAGAAGGCATCTATAACTGCAAGAGGATTGTAGCCGTCAACCCTCTCAGCGTCCATGGCATCAGCCTTGAAACCTGCGCCGAGACGTGCTGGGAAGGTATAGCCCATGGTCTCTCCCTTGGTCTGGCCACCCATTGCATACTGGTTGTCCATGACATTGAAGAGGACGGGCAGGCCACCCTTCATGTCACCCTCCCAGAGGGTGTTGACCTGGTCCATTGAAGCGAAGGTCATTCCTTCGAGCACTGGACCGCGGGCCATTGCACCGTCACCGAGGTTGGCTACGACGATACCCTTCTTCCTGTTGACCTTCTTGAAGAGGGCGGCACCCACAGCGATGGAACCGCTTCCACCAACGATCGCATTGTTCGGATATATTCCGAAAGGAGTGAAGAAGGTGTGCATCGAACCACCGAGTCCCTTGTTGAAACCGGTAGTGCGGGCGAATATCTCGGCCATTGCACCGTAGAGGAGGAAACGTATTCCCAACTCCTTGGTGTCGGTTCCTGAATATGCCTTCTTGGCTACTGCCACGGTAGCACCATCCCAGAACTCATCCATAACCTTCTTGAGTTCCTCATCGGGAAGGATCTGGATCGAACGGAGACCCTTCGCCAGGATCTCGCCGTGGGAGCGGTGGCTTCCGAATATGAAGTCGTCAGTGTCAAGAGCATAGGCCATACCGACGGCAGCGGCTTCCTGACCGGCTGATAGATGGGCAGGGCCGGGGTTGTTGTAAGGAACGCCATTGTAACCTCCTGTGGTCTTGACCAGGTTGAGCATGGTCTCGAACTCGCGGATGTAAGACATGTCACGGAAAATGCGGAGAAGGTCCTCCTTGGTGAAACGGCCGCTCTCGATCTCTTCCTTGACGGTCTTGTTGTACTTCATCACCGGGATGGCCGGGAGCTTGAGTTCGTGTTCCTGGGGACGCAGGGTGACTTCTGGATCTATGTAAAGTGCTTTAGGCATGGTCAATTCCTTTTTATTTGATTGTAAATGCTGTTTCCTTGATGATTTCTGACACTGTAGGGTGAGGGAAAACGACTTCCTGGAGCTGCTCCAGGGTCATCTCTGTCTCAATTGCCAGGCATGCGCTGTGGATGATCTCGGAGCAGGGGTTGCCAAGCATGTGGACTCCCAGGACCTCATGATGGGCGGCGCCCACTATGATCTTGCAGATTCCCTCTCCCCTCTCGTTCTCGGCCACAAAACGACCTGAATATGCCATAGGGAGCTTGACGACCTTGTAGTCGATGCCCTTTGCCTTGGCTTCTGCCTCGGTAATCCCGGCTCCTGCGACCTCAGGATTGGTATAGACAACACCGGGGATGGCGTTGTAACGCATCCTGTCATCCTTTCCGAGGATATTGTTTACTGCAACCTCGCCCTCTCGTGAAGCGGTGTGGGCCAGCATTGAAAAACCGGTTACGTCTCCGGCAGCATAGACTCCCGGGACATTGGTGCGCATCCTCTCGTCGACCTTGATGCCGTAGGGACGTCCGGCGGGATTGAGAGCGAGTTCGACTCCGATGTTCTCAAGACCGAAGCCCTGGAGGCTGGCCCTGCGGCCCACGCTCACAAGGATCTTGTCTCCGCTGACGCGGCAGACCTTACCTTCCGGATCCTCATAAACTACGGTATTGCCCTCGATTCCGGTGACCTTGCAGCGAAGGCAGAACTCGACTCCCCTCTTCTCATACTGCTTCTGCAGCATCTCGCTGATCTCATCATCGAGGGGTCCGAGAATCTTGGGAAGCATCTCGACCACTGTGACCTTCGTTCCAAGGGTGCTGAAGAAAGCGGCAAACTCCATTCCGATAACTCCGCCACCGATTACGACAAGCTCTTCTGGCCTTTCGGTCATGGCCAGGATTTCGCGGTTCGTCACGATGACGTCACCGGCTTCCTTTAGGCCAGGGAACGGTGGAACAGCAGCTTCAGAACCGGTACAGATCAGGAGGTTCTTTGCAGCATAGACGTTGCCGGCAGCCTCGACCTTGATTCCTTCGGCATCACGACCCTGGATAGTGGCATTCTCTGCGACGACTTCGACTCCGTTTCCCTTCATGGCCACCCGGACTCCTCCGACCAGTTTCTTCACAACCTTGTTCTTCCTGGCAACGATCTCGTCATACTTGAATGTGGGATCGCTGACATAGACACCATAATGGTCGCCGGTCTTGGCATAGTTGTAAACCTTGGCGCTGTAAAGAATGGTCTTGGTAGGGATGCAGCCTTCATTGAGGCAGACTCCGCCGAGCGACTTCCTTTCGAAAAGAACGACCTTGAGGCCGGCTGCTCCGGCCCTTTCTGCGGCCACATAACCACCGGGACCGCCGCCGATAATCGCTAAATCGTACATATTGAAGTAATTAATATCCTTGGACTAAAAATCAATCTCGAGATTCTCTATCTCAGTTGCAACCTGCTTGAGGAAGCGGGTAGCCTCTCCACCGTCCAGCGCCCTGTGGTCATAAGTGAGCGACAGGCCGAGGTAAGGGACGAACTCATACTCACCGCCGCCGAGAGCCTTCGGACGCGGCACTATGGTACCCACTCCGAGAATACAGCTCTGAGGCAGGTTGATCACAGGAGTGAACCACTCAACCCCGAAACCGCCGAGGTTGGAGACAGTGAAGGAAGCAGCCTCCGAAGAGAGAAGGTCGGGATTGATGCTGCCTTTACGGCAGTCATCGGCCACCTGCTTGAGGGCTTTGCTGAGAGCTATGATGTCAAGTTCCTCAGCGTGCTTGATGCACGGGACCATGAGGCCGCGCTCCGTATCAACCGCACAACCCAGGTTGACTGTCTTGAATAACCTCATTGAATCACCGAGGCAGTGGGAATTGACCTTTGGAAACTTCTGGAGGGCCTTTATGACAGCAAAGCAGACGAAATCGTTGATGGTAACGTTAGCATCGATCTTTCCTTCCTCGAGGGCCTTCTTTGCCTTCTTGCGAAGAGCCTGGACCTTCCTGGCATCGGCTCCGAGCATGTGGGTTAGCTGGGCTGAGTTCTGGAGGGAATTGTACATGCTCTTGGCAATCAGCTTGCGCATGTTGGACATCTTCTCGACGGTGAAATCCGTCCCTTCTCCGGGGATCTCCGAGTGGGAAGGTTTCCATGTCTTGAGGTCTGAACCCCTGACCATTCCACCGATGCCGGTACCGAATGCAGGAGCCTGGAGATTGCCTTCCTTCATCATGGCTTTTGCCAGACCGGACATCGGGACGGTTGCGGCTGCGAGCACATCCCTCTCGATGACACGGCCGCCGGGACCGCTTCCGGCAATATGGGAAGCATCGACTCCCTTCTCTGCCGCGAGACGCCTAGCACGTGGTGATACGGCGGAAGAAAAGACGGAGGAGACTATACCCCCTGAAACCGTCTCGCTTCGCTCGACCCCACCGCTCACTCCACCTCGTTCCATTCCGGTCCCCCCTCTTAACGTGCCGAGGGTGGCAGTGGTTTCAGGGGATATAGTCTCCCCCGCCTCACCACCATTATCCCCAGACGCAGAATTCCCCGGAGCGAACTCCTCGAAAGACTCGCCGGGCTCACCGATAACCATCACGTTTGTCAGGCACGGAATCTCATCGTTGTCATTGAAGAAGCAAGCCAGGACGGTGCCCTCGAACTTTGATTCCTCATCGAAAGAAGCCTTGTCAGTTTCATAACTGAAAAGGATGTCTCCGACTGCGACTTTGTCGCCAGGTTTTTTCTTGAATTCAGTGACTATGCAACTTTCAACAGACTGCCCCTGTTTGGGCATTATAACAACTTGTGCCATCGATTATGCTATTATTTTTGAACCTCTGAAAGATCATACAAAGTTAAAATTTCCTCTTGAGATAAAAAAGGTTTATATTTGTATGCTTATACAAAAAGCATAATTCAAATTCAAAATATCAAACAGCAAATGCAATCAACTGAAGATCTGAAGAAGATTGCCTCTCAAGTCAGAAGAGACATCATCAGGATGGTCGTCGAGGCCAAGTCCGGACATCCGGGCGGATCGATGAGCAGCACCGACTTCATGACGGCGCTCTATTTCGGAGTAATGGACCATGACCCTGCCACTTGGACCCGCGAGGGCAAGGGCCAGGACATGTTCGTCCTCTCCGCCGGCCACCTTACTCCCATGTATTATTCAATCCTTTCCAGGGCCGGATATTTCCCGACCAGCGAGCTGGCCAGTTTCCGCAAGTTCGGTACCCGCCTTCAGGGACATCCGTCAGTAAGGAAGGGCCTTCCCGGTGTCTTCCAGGCAGCAGGTTCCCTCGGACAGGGCCTCTCCGTCGCAGTCGGAATGGCTCTCGGAAAGAAGGCCGCCAAGGACAACCACTCCGTCTTCTGCCTTTGCGGTGACGGAGAAACCGAAGAAGGAGAGATTTGGGAGGCAGCCATGTTCGCCGCCCATCACAAGGTGGACAACCTCATCGCCATGACCGATGTCAACGGACAGCAGATCGACGGTACCACTGAAGAGGTCGCCGGACTGGGAGACCTCGATGCCAAATGGAAGGCCTTCGGCTGGGAGACCATCTCCGCTGACGGTCACGACATGGACGCCATCCTAAAGGCTTTCAGCACCGCAAAGGGGCTGGAAGGCAAAGGCAAGCCGGTGATGATCCTTTTCCGCACTGAAATGGGCCATGGTGTCGATTTCATGGCAGGGACCCACAAATGGCACGGAAGTGTGCCCAATGCGGACCAGTGTGCCATCGCTTTGAAACAGCTTGAAGAGACTTTGGGAGATTTCTAAAAATGACAGCATCATGAAAAAATACATTGACAGAGGAAAGAAAGACACCCGCAGCGGTTTCGGAGAAGGTCTTCATCTGGCAGGAAAGGCTGATCCCAGGGTTGTAGCCCTCACTGCCGACCTAAAAGGTTCGCTAAAGATGGATGCCTTCGCGGCAGAATTCCCGGACAGGTACTTCGAGTGCGGAATCGCAGAGGCGAACATGATCGGAGTTGCATCCGGAATGGCTATTACCGGACTTGTTCCGTTTGCCGGATCATTTGCCGAATTCGTGACAGGACGTGTTTACGACCAGGTCAGGATGGAAGTGTGCTACGGCAAGGCCAACGTGAAGATAGCTTCTTCCCATGCCGGAATAACCCTCGGCGAGGATGGTGCGACCCACCAGACAATGGAAGACATCGCCCTCATGAGAGCACTTCCCGACATGGTGGTCATCAATCCATGCGACTGGACCCAGACCAAGAATGCCACAATAGCCGCGGCAAAGTACAACGGACCGGTCTATCTCCGCTTCGGAAGGCCGAAAGTGGCAGACTTCATGCCTGACGAGCCCTTTGAGATTGGAAAGGCCTATGTCCTCAACGGAGGAAAGGATGTATCCATAATAGCTACCGGACACATGGTGTGGGAAGCCTTGAAGGCTGCCGAAGTTCTCGAGACAGAAGGTATCTGCGCGGAAGTCATCGACGTGGCCACCATCAAGCCCCTTGACACCCCCACTATCCTGGCATCGGCCATCAAGACCGGAGCGGTAGTCGTAGCGGAGGAGCACAACATGGCCGGTGGACTCGGCGAACTTGTCGCAGGCGTTCTCGCGGCCACTTCTCCCAAGCCGATAGAATATGTCAACGGCAAGGACACCTTCGGCCAGAGCGGTACTCCCGGCGAGTTGCTAGCCGCCTACGGAATAGATGCTGACAACATTGCGGAAGCCGCGCGCAGGGTGATCGAGCGCAAATAATTCCAAAACAAACTTCTTAAACTATGAAACTCAAAGATTTGTGCGTGGACGAGCGTCCACGCGAGAAGATGCTTTCCAAAGGGGCGGGAGCGATGAGCAATGCAGAACTTCTGGCTATCCTCATCGGCTCCGGCACAAGGAAGGAAAATGTGCTTGAGGTAGCAAACAGGCTGCTTGCGGCAAGCGAGGGGAAACTCTCCGGCATAGCCGGGATGGATCCTTGCAAGATGATGGCGATGGATGGTATCGGCAAAGTCCGGTATTCATCCATCGCTGCTGCTTTGGAACTCGGGAAAAGGTGCTGTCTCGAGGATCCTGGTATCGATAGGGTTCCTGTCTGCAGCCCAAAGGTAGCTTACAGGACGATGATTCCGTTATTGAAAGGACTCGAGCATGAAGAGTTCTGGGTTATCCTCCTTAACAGGGCCAACTATGTGGTACACAAGGAAAAGCTGAGCACTGGAGGAATTTCCAGCACGGTTGTGGACTCGAAACTTGTGGTAAAGAAGGCTTTGGACAAGCATGCCACCGGAGTCATACTGGTACATAACCATCCCTCCGGAAATCCCCGGCCCGGTCATGAAGACCTTACCCAGACAATGGTTATCAAGAAAGCCCTGGAGACCTTCGACATCTCCCTGATAGACCATGTCATCGTCTGTGACGACCGCTTTTTCAGTTTCTCTGACGACAAGGTGTACATCGCAGACAGGCCGGCATGAAAAATTTGCAGGAGTAGAAATAAATCTTTACTTTTGGTTTTGCGAATAAGTTCACAAAACCAATGAAAGTCATCAATCTAGGCGAGACCAACTCGGCCCTCAACAACATCATCGCGCAGGTCCGCGACAGGAAAATCCAGAAAGACTGCCTTCGTTTCCGTTTCAACCTCGAAAGGCTCGGTCAGATTTTCGCTTACGAACTCAGCAAGGTGCTGGAGTATTCACCGAGGGAAATCTCGACTCCGCTGGCCACAGCCAACGTCTGCACCTGCGATTCCAAGATCGTTGCAGCGACCATCCTCAGGGCCGGTCTTCCTATCCACAAAGGCATTCTGGACATTTTCGACAATGCTGAAAGTGCATTCATCGCCGCCTTCAGGAAATATGACAAGGGAGATGACTTCCACATCGCGATAGAGTACTGTTCCTGCCCGAACCTCAATGGCAAGATCCTGATCGTCTCCGACACCATGATCGCAACCGGGGCATCTATGGAAATAGCTTACAACAAGCTGGTGGACGAAGGTGGAGACCCGATTCATACCCATTTCATCAGCCCCATTTCCAGCATCTACGCCATAGAGTATCTTCAGAAGAGACTCCCTGAGAACACCTGCCTGTGGACAGCTGCCGTGGATGAGGAACTGACAAGCAAATCCTTCATCATCCCGGGTCTTGGGGACGCGGGTGACCTGGCTTTCGGCGCCAAGTTGAACCTATAATTCCTTACGTAGTCTTGCCTTAGGAATATCCAGCTGGTCGCGGTACTTGGCAATGGTACGGCGTGCGACCTTGTAACCTCTCTTGTTCATTTCGGCAACCAGCTGGTCGTCAGTAAGGGGTTTTCTCTTGTCCTCAGAATCCACACATTCCCTCAGGGCCATCTTGAGTTCCCTGGTGGAAACTTCTTCACCCTCTTGGTTCTCAAGGCCTTCCGAGAAGAAATACTTAAGGGGGAAGATTCCGAAATGAGTCTCTATGTACTTGCTGTTGACTACTCTGGAGATAGTCGAGATGTCAAAGCCTGTCACCTCCGCAATGTCCTTCAGAACCATGGGACGCAGATGGGATTCATCCCCATCAAGGAAATACTCATGCTGGTAGTCCAGGATTGCCTTCATGGTACTCTCCAGAGTGTTGTGGCGCTGTTTGAGGGCCTCCACGAACCATTTGGCGGAATCCAGTTTCTGCTTTACGAATGTGGCCGCTTCTTTCTGCTGCCTGTCAGTCGATCCCTGTGCATCGGCAAGGAGTTCGGCGTATTTCCGGTTGACCCTTATCTCAGGTATGGAAAACCGTGGCATAGTAAGTTTAAGGTCTCCGTCTTCAATGTCGAGCACGAAGTCAGGGACTATCTGTTGTGCCTGGTCGTTGTATGAGTCATCGATCTGTCCACCAGGAGCGGGATTGAGCTTTACGATCCTGGAGATCACTGCCTTCATGTCGTCCTCGCTGAGTCCGAGTTTTGTAATGATCTTCTGGAAATGCTTGTTTGAGAACTCCTGGAAATAGTCGGTCAGGACTGTCTCAGCAAGCTGCACCTCCCTTGTCTGCTTCTGGGAGTGAAGCTGGAGAATGAGGCACTCCCTTAGGTCACGGGCACCAACTCCCACCGGCTCGAACTCCTGGATGATCTTAAGGATCCTGAGTACCTCTTCCGGATCGGACTGGATGTTAGCCCTGAATGCCAGGTCGTCAACTATGCTCTCGACATCCCTCCTGAGATAGCCGTCTTCGTCAAGGCTGCCGATGATGAAAGCTGCCACATCATGGTCGTGCTTGGAGAGGTTACGGTAGCCCAGCTGCTCCATAAGGCTCTGTGTGAAACTTTCCTTCACCGAGAATGTGTTGTACTGCGGGCGTTCGTCCTTGCCGTAATTATTGACCCGAAGCTTGTACGAAGGAATGGGATCATTCTCATCGATCTCGTCTATGGAGACATCCTTAGGCTCATCGTCTCTGTCTTCCTTGTCCGGAGCGGGAGAATCGTCGAGCACGGGATTCTCCTCCAACTCTGCCTTGACACGCTGCTCGAGCTCCTGTATAGGCAGCTCTATCAGCTTGATAGTCTGGATCTGGAGAGGTGAAAGCTTCTGTGTCTGTTTTAGTTCGAGACCTTGCTTCAGCATATTCCTAATAGATTGACCCCACCGGGGGATAGTTGATTGAGGATTCCTTCACAATAAAGGCGGACGGGAAGGAGCCCTTTATCTGCTGGAGGAGCTGCATGGCTTCCGATTTGGTGCGGAAGTCCCCCACCGTCACTTTGAAGAAGGGATTGGAATATGTCCTGTAGGCGGTTATTCCCGGATACATACCCTTGAAGCGGTTCATCGCCGCCTCGGAAGCACCGCGGGAAGTCTGCTTGTTGTCATTGAATATCCTGACCCGATAGCCTGACATCTTCCTGGAAGAGTTGGAGGCAATCTGGTTGTTCAGAGCTTTCAGTATGTCCTGCGACTGATGAACAGTGATGTCAGCCTTTGCACCCTTGTCCTTAGAAGGCAGGATGCTGAATATGTTCTTCCCCACGAGGGTGGAATCGAGCGCCGGGCCACCGCCCGGGGAGGATTCGGTCTGGGCAGCCATGGAAAAAACCATAAGGCATGCCACAAATGCTGTAGCGATTATCCTTCTCATTGTCTCTCAGCCATTTCCTGAAGGTCCAGGTCCTTGAATTTCAAGGTCTTCCCTGCACCATTCCTAAGTTTAACCTTCGCCTCGATGTCAGTGGTGAAGCCTTCCAGAGACCCTTTCCTGGCAAACTGAAGGGCCTGCATGAGACTTATATTCTCCGACAGGGTGGCACTGCACGGGAGTTCATAAACCTTGCTGCTCTGCTTGTCCACATGAACCGTGTCGGCAGTGTAGAAAGCCACGTCCTCTCCCATGTATTTAAGGATGCCGCTCAATCCTGTGACCGTGAAGGCCATGGCGGGATTGTCTATCCCGATGGCAAGGACGGCATCAAGCGAACGCAGCCCCTTGAGCGAATAATTCTCAACTCCACAAGAGGTTACCTTGATGTCCTTTATCTTTGAAACGCCCTCGCAACCTTCAATTGAAATGAAGGACAAGACTGCCACCAAAAATAAAAATATGTTCCTCGCCAATTTCATCGCGGCAAAATATTACCTTATTCTACAAAGATATGAAAAAATACTTATTCGTTGAAAAATCCTATCTTTGTCCGACAACAAGTGTACCAGGATGGAAAGAAAGATCTATATCGAGACCTACGGCTGCCAGATGAACGTGGTAGATTCTGAAGTGATATTCGCAATCATGGCCAAGGAAGGTTACAAGCGTACCGAGTCGATGGATGAGGCCGACGTTATCCTGGCCAACACCTGTTCTGTCCGGGACAACGCCGAACAGAGGATCTGGGGGCGAATCGAACTCTTCCACAAGCAGAAGGAGAGAAGGCCGGAAGTGGTGGTCGGAATAGTCGGATGTATGGCCGAAAGGCTCAAGGACAAACTCACTGAAACCGGGAAGGTTGACCTGGTGGCCGGTCCGGATTCGTACAGGACAATTCCTGAACTGATAAGGAACATAGCCCCTGAAAAGCCTCAGATAAACGTTCTCCTTTCCCACGAGGAAACCTATGCCGACATCGTGCCGGTCAGGACGGACAAGAACGGGGTCTCGGCTTTCATCTCCATAATGAGGGGTTGCAACACTGTCTGTTCCTACTGTGTTGTGCCCTATACCCGTGGTGCCGAGCGTAGCAGGGATCCCGAAACCATCCTTGCTGAGGCAAGGGATGTGTTCAGCCGCGGCTACAAGGAAGTCACACTGCTGGGACAGAACGTAGATTCCTATCTCTGGAAATGCGATGCAAGGACAGTCAATTTCGCCCAGCTGCTCGAATCGGTGGCGGAAATCAGTCCGGAACTGAGAGTGCGCTTCGCTACGAACCACCCGAAGGACATCAGCGACGAGCTTATCGAGGCCATGGCCCGACATGAAAACATCTGCAAGCATATCCATCTGCCGGTCCAGTCCGGAAGCGATCGTCTCCTGGAAAAGATGAGGCGCCGCTACACCCGCGAATGGTACCTGGAGAGGGTTCGCAAGATCCGTGAAATCCTTCCAGGCTGCGGAATCACCACAGACGTAATCGCCGGATTCTGCTCCGAGACTGAAGAGGACCATCAGGACACACTCTCCCTGTTCAGGGAAGTGGGATTTGACTACGCTTTCATGTTCAACTATTCAGAGCGTCCCGGAACCCTGGCCGCACGGAAATATCCTGACGACGTTCCCCAGGAAGTCAAGACCAGAAGGCTGAATGAGATAATCTCCCTTCAGAACGAACTCAGCCTGAAGAGCAACCTCGCCGAAATCGGAAAAACATATACCGTACTTGTCGAAGGTCCCTCTAAGAAAAATCCTGAAGAACTCTGCGGCCGGACAGGCAGCAACAAGATGTGCGTCTTCCCGGACAAGGTACACAAGGCCGGTGACTATGTCTATGTCACCGTCGAATCCTGCACATCCGCCACACTGATCTGCCGGCTCACTTCACTGCTCTAGCGAAGTAGTCCAGGAACGATTCATTCACCCTCCGGTTGCCACCCGGAGTCGGATAACGACCCGAGAAATACCAGTCCCCCTTATGGCCGGGACAGGCCTCACGAAGTCCTTCAAGCGACTGGAAAACGAATTGCACAGGGGTCTCCATCCCTTCCGGACGAAGCATCTCAGCCATCTTTGAGTTTATCTCTTCGACAGTGAAAGGACCATAGACTTGTCGGACAGCATTCTGGATCTCTGACGAGGGTTTGGACAATTCTTCCCTGCAAGCATCTTGGATCAACTTGAACCGGCTGTCCCATCCCCTTTCCCTCCAAAGTTCCCTTGCAGCCCTGAAAGCACACAGTTCTTCCAGCCTCGGCATGTCTATGCCATAATAATCAGGATACCTTACCTGGGGAGAAGAACTGACTATCACGATCTTGCGTGGATGGAGACGTTCAAGTATCTTAAGGATGCTGTCTTTCAAGGTAGTTCCCCTCACTATGCTGTCATCGATTACCACCAGATTGTCCCGATAAGGGCGTATGCTTCCGTAAGTGATGTCATACACCAGGGAGGCCAGACTGTCCCGAGACCCGGCTTCCGTTATGAAAGTTCTCAACTTGATGTCCTTCCAGGCAACTTTCTCGGTCCGGACATCCATACCCTTGCTCCTGAAACCTTCAACAAGGCCATAGAAAGCTACTTCGGCAGTGTTTGGGATAAAGGAAAACACAGTATTCCCCACATCGCCATCAATGGCTTCGCAGATTGAAGGTATCAGTTGCTCACCAAGCCTTTTCCTTTCCCTATAGATGTCGCGGTCAGAACCCCGGCTGAAATAGATACGCTCGAACGAACACTTGAAATCACCTTTCTTGTCAAGTATCTTAGAAACACAGAACTCACCGTTCCTTCTCACTATCAGAGCCTCTCCTGAGGGCAGTTCCTCGACATCCTCACAGTCAATATTAAACACGGTCTGAAGGACAGGACGTTCACTTGCCAGGGCCACCACTTCATCATCCCGATAGAAGAAAGCCGGCCGTATGCCCCATGGATCACGGGCAGCGAACATTTCCCCGCTTCCGGTGAGCCCGCACATCACATAACCGCCGTCGAAACAAGAAAGAGTGGTACGGAGTACATTCTCTATTTTTACATGGTCGTCGATGAATCTTGTAATATCCAATCCTGACAGGCCTGACTGCAAGGCCTCCCTGTACTCTCTTTCTACCTCCATGTCCAGACGATGGCCCATGAGCTCCAGGGTGATGTAAGAATCGCTGGATATCCTGGGAGACTGGCCTTGGGAAACCATTTCAGCAAAGACTTCTTCAATGTTCGTCATGTTGAAATTTCCGCAAAGGCAAAGGTTTCTCGCACGCCAGTTGTTCCTTCTGAGAAAAGGATGGACGTACACAATTCCATGCTTCCCTGTCGTAGAGTACCGTAAGTGACCCATGAAAAGCTGGCCGTTGAAAGAATCATCCAACCGCCCGAAAATCTCAGTGATCGCATCCTTTCCTTCGGCACGCTCGCGGAACATATATTCCTCTCCGGGAGGCACATCAAGATTGACACAGGCGATTCCTGCACCTTCCTGCCCGCGATTGTGCTGTTTCTCCAGCATCAAGTACAGTTTCTCGGCTCCATACCGGCCTGTCCCGTACTTTTCCTTATAATAGTCCAGTGGCTTCAGAAGCCTGATCAGGGCAACCCCGCACTCGTGATTAAGAGTTTCCATATCCAATGCAGGCTTTTATGAAATCCATGAACAGGGGATGCGGTTTGAGAACCGTGGAAGAATACTCAGGATGGAACTGGGTACCCACGTACCATCTTAAGGAAGGGATTTCAACTATCTCGACCAAATCGGACTCCGGATTCCGTCCGACAAGGTTCATTCCATTACCCTCGAATTCCCCGGCGAACATGTTATTGAACTCGTATCGGTGCCTGTGGCGTTCCTTGATGGAATCCACCCTTCCATAAGCCTCCCATACCCGGCTGCCGGGGACGAGATTGCAGGCATATTCCCCTAGCCTCATCGTACCTCCCTTCATGGTGACAGTTTTCTGTCCTTCCATCAGGTCGATGACATTATGGGTGGTACCGGGATTCATCTCGACGCTGTCAGCATCAGGATATCCGAGGACATTCCTGGCAAACTCTATCACCATCATCTGCATCCCAAGGCAGATGCCGAAAGCGGGGATGTCGTTGGTGCGCGCATACTCGGCGGAGATTATCTTCCCTTCTATGCCTCTCTGCCCGAAGCCGGGGCAGATCACTATCCCGTCCAGGCCTTCCATCTTATCATGGATATTATTCCTGTCAATCTCCTCGCTGTTGATGAAAACGGCCTTGACCTTGCAGTCATGGAACGTACCGGCATGGGCAAGACTCTCGGTTATACTCTTGTAAGCATCCTGAAGACCATATTTCCCGACAAGGCCGATTGTCAGGACTGACGAAGCGTTCTTCCTTCTTTCCAGGAAACCAAGCCACTCTCCCAGATCCGGCTCGAAGCCGGGCTCGATTCCCATCTTTTTCAGACAGATGGCATCCAGTCCCTGCCGTTCCATATTCACAGGAACCTCGTAGATACTCTGTAGATCCTGGCTCTGGATGACCGCCTCGACATCTACATTGCAGAAATGGGCAACCTTGCGCCTCACATCATCATCCAGCACATGCTCGGTTCGCAACACGATCACATCCGGTTGGATACCGAGTCCTTGCAGCTGTTTCACGCTGGTCTGTGTGGGTTTGGTCTTAAGCTCCCCGGCAGCGGCTATGAACGGGACATAGGTCAGATGGATGTTGAGGGCCTGACTGGAGCCCAGCTCCCACCTGAGTTGCCTGATAGCTTCGAGGAAGGGCTGGCTCTCGATGTCCCCTATCGTCCCACCGATCTCCGTTATTACGAAATCCAAATCCTCCTTTGTAGCCTTCAGCTGGATCCGGCGTTTAATCTCATCGGTAATGTGCGGGACAACCTGTACGGTCTTGCCAAGATAATCCCCACGCCTCTCCCTTTCAATTACAGTGCTGTAGATTCTGCCGGTCGTTACACTGTTGTCCCTTGTCGTCCTGATACCGGTAAAGCGTTCATAATGGCCCAGGTCCAAATCCGTTTCCTGACCGTCAGCCGTCACATAGCATTCTCCGTGTTCATAAGGGTTGAGAGTACCGGGATCGATGTTTATATATGGGTCGAACTTTTGGATGGTAATCCTGTAACCCCTTGATTGAAGCAGCTTTCCGATGGAAGCGCTGATAATACCCTTCCCTAGGGAGGAAACTACGCCCCCCGTGATGAATATGTACCTTGTCATTTTGCCCGACGGTTTTTCCGTTAGCTGATGAACAGAAGCTCACGGTACTTGGGAAGGGGCCAGGTGCGGTTGTCCACCCTTTCTTCGAGCTTGTCGATAGGCCTGCGAAGGTCGTTCAGGGCTTCGGCGATCCCATGGTAGGCAACCGCCCTCTGGTAAAGGTCCTCTATGGAATTGGCCATCTTGCGGGCCTTCTTCATGGCCTCGGTCTTGGCGCTTATATCCTCGATATAACTGTTGATCTGGTTGATCAGTCCGAGTTCGACGGAGCACCCAGAGGTATCCCCGAAAACCTCCTGGCTCAGGGCTACTTCCTTGAGGAGCCGGTGCTTGTAGTCAAGGGCGGCAGGGATTATGTGGTTGATAGCCATCCTGACCATCACACGTGATTCTATCTGCACCTTCTTGATGTACATCTCCCATTTGACCTCGTTGCGGGCCTCTAGTTCCATCAGGGAATACACGCCGGTTTTCTTGAACATCTCTACCGACTTCGGATGGGTGAAGACCTTGATCATCTCCGGGACGCTCGTTTCCACGTCAAGACCCCTCATCCGGGCTTCTTCAACCCATTCCGGAGCATAACCATTACCGTCGAAACAGACTACGTCGATTATTGAAGCGATAATCGGTTTGAGAGTGTCCATTACTGCGACATTGAGTGCCTTGCCCTTGGCCAGTTCCTTGTCCAGGTCTTCCTTGAAGATCATGAGCTGTTCAGCAACCGCTGCATTCAGCGTGGTCATGGCACCGGCACAATTGGCGGAAGAGCCGACGGCCCGGAACTCGAAACGGTTGCCGGTAAAGGCGAACGGAGAGGTCCTGTTACGGTCAGTGTTATCCACGAAAATCTCCGGAATCTCAACCAGTCCGAGGTTCTTTCCCTTCTTCCCGGCGATCTCGATGGGAGTATCGGAAGGGACTTCCAGAAGCTTGCGAAGGACCCCTGTCATAGTCCTTCCCAGGAAAGCAGAGATGATTGCGGGCGGAGCCTCGTTGCCGCCAAGGCGATGCGCGTTGGTCGCCGACGCGATCGATGCTTTCAGAAGGGCATTATGCCTCTGGACCGCAGCCAAAACGTTTACGAAGAAGGTAATGAACTGCAGATTGCCCATCGCATCCTTTCCCGGGGCAAGGAGCATCGTACCCTTGTAGGTACCCAGCGACCAGTTGTTGTGCTTTCCGGAACCATTGACCCCGTCGAAAGGCTTCTCGTGGAGAAGTACCACGAAGCCGTGCTTCCTGGCGATCTGGTTCATAAGATTCATCAAAAGCTGGTTCTGGTCGTTGGCAAGATTTGTTTCCCCGTAGATCGGAGCAAGCTCGAACTGGTTGGGTGCCACCTCGTTATGGCGTGTCTTGATGGGAATCCCGAGACGGTGGCCGCTGGTCTCAAGGTCACGCATGAACTCTGCGACCCTGGACGGGATCGCTCCGAAATAATGATCATCAAGCTGCTGGTTCTTCGAGGAAGCATGACCCATCAGGGTTCGCCCTGTGATCATCAGGTCAGGTCTGGCGGCGTAGAGGGATTCGTCCACGAGAAAATACTCCTGCTCCCAGCCAAGGTAGGAAAACACTTTCTCAACCTTGGGGTCAAAGAGACGGCAAATAGGCACGGCCGCATCAGAAACTGCTTTCAAAGCTTTCTTGAGAGGAGTCTTGTAGTCTAGGGCCTCTCCAGTATAGGCAATGAAAACGGTCGGAATACAGAGGGTGTCGTCCATGATGAAGACAGGAGAAGTAGGATCCCAAGCAGTATAGCCTCTGGCCTCGAAAGTTGCCCTGATGCCTCCGTTGGGGAATGAAGAGGCATCCGGTTCCTGCTGAGCCAGGGAACTGCCGTCGAATTTCTCTATGACTCCACCCTTGCCGTCATATTCAATGAGGGAATCATGTTTCTCCGCAGTTCCTTCAGTAAGAGGCTGGAACCAGTGGGTCACATGGGTGACGTGATGCTCCAACGCCCATTCTTTCATGCCTTCCGCGACCCCGTCAGCGGTCTTCCTGTCCAATGGATGTCCCTTGTCGATGCATTCAAGAAGGGCCGAAAGGGTGTCAGCATCAAGATACTTGCGCATCTTGCGGCGGTCGAAGACGAGTTCTCCAAAATAGTCGGACGGTTTGCCTTCTACTTTCTCGGAATGGATTGCCTTTTTCTCAAAGGATTCCTTGACCAAATCAAATCTGTCGCTGCTCATAATTACCTGATTAAAGTTCGTTTATATTGTTTGTATCTATTTCAGTATTATCCGGTTCCACCCTGACAAGGCAGTAAGGTCCGACAAACCAATGGTTCCTTGCTTTTGCGAATTCGCCCAGCGCAGCATCGCGGTCGAGGCGTTTGCTCTGGGTCACAAGCACCAACGGCCCGTCAGATGCCTTGCGGTCTTTTATCTCCGAATCGTAGAACGCGCCGAAATCCCTCTGGTAATCTGCCACATCACGTCCCAGATAAACCTTCATTGGATAAGGCCTGCGAAGGTAAAGTGTTGCAACCTTCTCATCTGGTGATATGGTCTTGCACAGATTGCCGTAACCGATCCAGTCATTGGCCTGGGGCAGGACCGAAGATGCTGCGTAAGCGGCGAGCAGCATGGATGCTCCCATGAATATGAGTGAAAGGTTGGGACGTTTCTTCCAGAGATAATACAATGCAAGGGTGAATCCCTGGAACAGAAGGAACAAGGCGAACTTTACCATACCCGAACGGGCAAAGGAATATGGTTCGAGAAGTTCCTTAAGCCTGGCATTACCATCTCCGAAGAACAGGATTCCAAGGGCTGCGAGGGCAAGGAAAGCCAGAAGTGCCGAAGGCACGGCAAGAGACCAGGTCATCCAATTCTTCCATCCGGTCCTCTTGAGTACTTCTATGAACAAAAGCACCATGAAGGGCATTATCGGTGAAAGGTAGATGGCCAGCTTTCCGCTGAAGAGGGAGAGCATCACGAAGGTGGACAGTATCGTAACCAGGAAGAATATCTCCTTGTCTCCCCTGATATCTTTCCTTATATCTTTCAAGGATACCACAACCGCTCCGACCAAAAGGAACATATATGGGGCGACGATGTACCAGATTGCGGCGAAATAGTACCAGAAGGGAGCCTTGTGATGGAAGGAATTGACTGCCCTACCCATAGTCTGGTGGAACAGGAGATTGTTGAGATAGTCCTTCCCACCGTCCAGATAAACTCCGGTGAACCAGATCGCGCAGAGTCCTGCAATGATTCCCCAGGTCTTCCAGCCCAAGTACTTTCCGATATCGCGGCCTTTCTTCTTTACAAGAAGGAACGAGATGATCGCGAGCGGCGGCATGAGGATTCCTACAGGCCCCTTAGTGAAGAGGGCCAGGAATATCCAAACGGGCAGGAGGATTTCCTGCTTTTTTTTATTCCCAGTCCCTTCGACAGGCTCAGGGACCGAATGGTCGTACAACTGCCAGAAGGAGTAGAGCGCCAGCACGATGAACATGGTCATCATCATGTCCATCCTCAGGAAGGCCGAGGCTCCCAGGAAGAGGGCGCATGTCATCATCATGAATGCAACTCCCACCCTGTCGGCCGGTTTAACAAGACCCGACCACTTGTCCATGACCGCTATTATCACGAATGCCGGAATCAGCGAAAAAAGTGACAGGAGAAGCATCGAATGCTTCCCCAGAAGGAGCCTGGAGAGCATCACAAGCCAAAGGTAGAGCGGCGGCTTGTCGGCATAGGCCTCCCCCTGAAGGGTAAAGGCGAACACATTGCCGTTCTCAATGGCTTCGTCTGCTATCTGGAGGTACCGGAGCTCGTTGTCAGGGCTGAAGTCCCTCAAGATCATCATCGGCAGCAGACAGAGGGTGATCAGGACGAATGTTATAATGAGCGGATGCTTATTCATCTTGCGGCTGTTTCTTGAAACCGATCATGAGATTCCTTACATAAGCCACGAAACCGAAGGACTGCCCAAGGATGAGCACTGGATCCCTGCGGAATATTCCGTAAGCCACTATCACTCCGGAACCGATGAGGCTGATTATCCAGAAGCCTCTCGGAAGCACGCTTTCATGACGGTTACGGGAATATGCCCACTGGTAAACGAAGCGAAGGGTGAAAATAATCTGTCCTGCAGATCCGAACAGGACCAGCCAAAGCGGTACATCCTTGTTTCGGAACATATTCTGGACGAAGGAGCCGGCATCGCGGAGAAGGATGGCCAGGGCGACCACCGGAGTCAGCAAGAGGACCACCCTTAGGGCAATGTGAAGTTTCTTCCACATTCCCTTGGCATCCAGGTTCCACAGATAGATATAGTAGGAGATGAACTGTCCAAGGATTATGGAGAAATCATCCCGCAGAACCCCATAGACGAACATCAGATAGGCGGCAAGCACGCTCAGGCCCCAATAGGCGGAAGGTGAAGTCACCTTCTGTTTCCTCTCGGAGTCAAGCCACTGGAAAATCGTCCTTCCCGCGAAGAAGAACTGGGCCAAAAAGCCGATCGAATAAACTATCCAGTGCGGGAGAACGTGCATGTCGGTCTAAAGATTATTGTCTCCTACCTTGTAGTTGCAGTAACGGGGCTTCATCCACCGATAGGCGAAGCAATCGGCGAACGGGCCCCACAGCCTGTTCCAGAGATGATACTTTGATACCCCGGCAGTCCTGGGATAATGCCTCACAGGGACCTGCTTGTAAGACCCTCCTTCCTGGAGAAGGACCAGGGCGGGAAGGAACCGGTGCATTCCCTTGAACATCGGGATCCTCCTGGCCACATCGCCATGGAGGACTTTAAGAGGGCAGCCGGTGTCAACCGCTCCGTCATGTGTCATCATGCGCCGGAATCCGTTCGCTATCCTGGACTGGGTGTTCTTGAACCAGGAATCCTTTCTCCCGGAACGAATTCCGGTCACCATGGAATAATTGTCGATGTCCTCAAGAAGTAGGTTGAAATCCTCTGGATCTGTCTGGAGGTCTGCATCCATGTAGCCCACGAGTTCTGAACATGCATATTCAAAACCAGCCTTTATGGCAGCGCTGAGGCCTGCATTTTTCTCAAAGGAGATGTAATAGAAATCCGGATTACCCGAACACGCGGCCTTGATTCCTTCCAGGCTCCTGTCCTTCGACCCATCGTCAACGAACAGGACACAGGCCTTGCAAATGCATTTGGGAAGGAATCCGGACAGGGCCTTTTCAAGCCTGCCGATGTTGTCCTCCTCGTTAAAGACGGGGACGATAATCGTGAACCGATAGTCGGAAGTCCTGTTCATCTTAATCATGATCATACAAAGTTAACGATAATTTATGAAAACATGCGGTTTTTCAACCTGTGGAAAAATGTGTGGAAAAAAATGGAAACTAGTGGAAGAAAATGGAAAATAATTCCTATCTTTGTATCCAAGCGTGAAAGGCGAATAGAACATGATCACATTCATCGGCGAATACACTTCGAAGATAGACGACAAAGGAAGGGTTGTCTTCCCTGCGCCGTTCAAATCTTTGATGCCCGTCGAAGGTGACATGAGGTTCGTGGTAAAGAAGGACATCTTCTCCCCCTGCCTCGAAATGTACACCTTCGAGGAGTGGGAACGCCAGTCTGAAGAGGTCAAATCAAAACTGAATTTCTTTAATCGTGCTCACGCCGCTTTCTGGAGAGAGTACATGCGTAACCGTGCCGTCATCGAACCCGATCCCAAGCTCGGCCGCGTCTCAATCCCCAAGAAGCTTCTGGAGTCCATTGGTGTAACGAAAGAGGTAGTCTTCTCGGGCAACGATTACAAGATAGAGATCTGGGCCAAGGAAAGGTACGAGGCCAGCGAGATCTCGAACGAAGAATTCTTGAATATTGCCGGCCAGCTGTCTCAGGAGAGGTAGGAGGGTCAGGAATGTCAGAATACCATACTCCGGTACTTTTGGACGAGAGCGTTTCCGCTCTGGTCACTAATCCTTCAGGAATATACGCAGATGTCACTTTCGGAGGCGGTGGTCACACCGCCGGAATCCTTTCACGCTTAAATGAAGACGGTCACGTCATCGCCTTCGATCGTGACAATGATGCACTGCAGAACAGGATAGACGACCCACGCCTCACAATGGTAAGGGCAGACTTCCGGTTCATACACAATTTCGTCAAGGCCATCGCCCACGAGAACGAAATACTGAGACCAAGGCTGGAGGCGGGCCTGGACGGGATCCTGGCCGACTTGGGAGTGTCCTCACACCAGTTCGACACTGCAGAAAGGGGTTTTTCATTCAGGTATGACTCCCATCTGGACATGAGGATGAACCGCGAAGGCGGAATCACTGCCGTGGATGTGGTGAACGGATATTCACTGGAAGACCTCGAAAGGATACTCAAGCTTTACGGCGAGGTGGAGAATGCCCGCAAGGTTGCAGCCCTCATCGTTTCTGCAAGGGGCAAGGAAGCGATCACCACCACCGGAAGTCTCGACAAGGCAATTGAACCTGTCCTTCCGAAGTTCGCTGAACACAAGTTCCTGGCAAAAGTCTATCAGGCCCTGCGGATCGAGGTCAACCACGAGATGCGGTCCCTGGAGAAATTCCTCGAGGGTGCTGCGGATTCCCTTAAGGAAGGGGGGATCCTGGCAGTAATAACCTACCACTCCCTTGAGGACAGAATGGTCAAGAATTTCATAAAGACAGGCAATGCCGAAGGAAGGGAGGACAAGGACATGTTCGGAGTCATCCGGACACCGTTCGAAGCGGTGAACCGCAAGCCTCTGCTTCCGGAGGAAAATGAGATAGCTTCAAACACCAGGGCCCGGAGTGCCAAGCTTCGGATAGCCAGAAAAAGGATGAACTAAGATGCTGGGAGAAAAGGAACATAGGAAATGGAAATTCTCCGATGTGGGCCAGTGGCTCAGGAACGCTTTCCTTGCTACGATCAAGGGAGAGTTCCTCCTGAGGCTCCACGTAAGCAAGTATTTCATCCACATAATCTACACCTTCTTCCTCTTCTGGGTCAGTATCTGGCTGAGCCTCAAGATCGAGAAGACCCTGACCAGGGTGGAGGACAACCGAAAGGCCCTTCAGGACATGGAGATTTATCACGCCCAGAAGACAGTCGAACTTGTCAGTCTCGGGCGCATGAGCAAGATAGAGGAAATGCTTAAGGCTGAGGGATCCAACCTCGCAATGCCGGACAGACCGGCCGACAGGATAAAATAAGACAGGAAATGGCAGTACAGAGTCAGAATTCTACCAAGAAAGAGAGGGACAGGATAGGAATGATCCTGTACTATCTCTATGCCGCCTTCCTGGTCCTCTCGGTTGTGCTGGTCGGAAGGATAGCGTGGATCCAATGGGCATGGAAGCCAGCGAAGGAGGTGGTGAGGTACTTCCGTCCCGTGAGCGAAAGGAGCGTCATCTACCCTGAACGAGGAGCCATCATCGGAAATGACGGGAAACTGCTTGCGATTTCCACCCCGATGTACGAGCTGTTCATGGACTGCACTGTCCGGAAGGACTATTTCGAGAGCAAGGGAAAGGATGGCAAGAGAATGGAAGCCGAATGGCAGTCAAAGGCAAAGGAATTCGCCAAAGGACTGTCAGTCGAAATGGGTGCTGACGGAGAGAACTACTGGAAGATGATAGAGAAGGGACGCAAGGACGGAGCCAAGTATCTCAGGCTAGGCCATGCGGTGGACCGTGAAACCCTTCTCCGCATCCAGAAGCTTCCGCTTGTCAACGAAGGACAGTACCGTAGCGGAGTGATCGTAAGGAAGAAAGACACCCGTCAATACCCTTATGGGACACTCGCAAGACGTACGATCGGCTACGTCAAGGACAACAGTAACTCCAATGGTAACAACCACATCGGGCTTGAAGGAAAGTACGACTACGTCCTTCACGGCAAGGAGGGTGAAATCTGGCTCAAACCCACTGACAACAGGGAGAGGATCCAGAACTACGACAGCCTCTATGTGAAACCCGAGGACGGACTGGATGTAAGGACGACCCTGGACATCACCATGCAGGACATTGTGGACAAGGCACTCAGGCGGCAGATTGAAGACAACAAGTCCATCGAAATGGGGTGTGCGATAATTATGG
>JAGCWD010000082.1 GCA_017962025.1 Bacteroidales bacterium | reverse complement strand
GAGGAAGAGAAGTGTGACCTTATCATCGCCTTGACTCACATCGGGTACGAGGATGAGCCTTACACAGATTTCCGTCTCGTGAAGAATACCAGGGGAATAGATATCGTCGTTGGAGGTCACTCGCACACCTTCATCAAGGAACCGGCTTATGAGAAGAACCTTGATGGAGAGTTGGTCCCGATCGTCCAGAATGGTTGCTGGGGACTTGAGACCGCTAATATGAAAGTTTATAAGAAGAAATGAGATTAAGGATAATCGCGGCCGCGGCCGTCTCTTTAGCCTTATCCGCCGCGATGCCCCTTTTCGCGCAGATCAGGGGCATCCATCAGGAACGGCTTTCAACTTGGGAGTTCAGTAAGGATGGTGTGAATTGGCGACCTGTAACGGTCCCTCATTCCTATAACGCGGAAGATGGCCATTCCCCTAGTTACTACCGGGGAATGGCCACATATCGCTGCAATTTCAAGCCGGGCGATATCAAGCATCCGCATTATATCCTGTTCGAAGGGGCTGCCCAAGCCGCGATTGTCAAGGTGAATGGTGTCCAACTGGCATCCCATAAAGGCGGTTACACACCTTTCACTGTCAATATCACCGAGGCTCTGAAAAAGGGAGTCAACACACTTGAGGTCATTTGCGATAACAGCGAGGACCTCAACATGATTCCTGTAAGTTCGGATTTCAACAAGAATGGAGGTCTCCACAACCCTGTATGGCTGATGGAGATGGAGGATGTGTACATCTCTCCTGAGGCTTACGGAATGTACAGGCTTCATTGCATTACCCCCGAGGTCTCAAAACGTAAGGTGGAGACCCGGATCAGGACACGGCTGGTCAACTCTTCCGCTAAGAGCGCCGATGTTATGGTCAGGGTACAACTGATCGAGAGGGACGGGACCCTCGGCTACCAGGCTGACAGGGAAATCCGGCTCGCGCCTAAGTCTGAGCTGGATTTCGAGCATGACTTTGAGGCTACTGGAATCCGTTTCTGGAACGGCCTTAAAGATCCTTATCTTTACACCGCGAGGATTGAAGTATTCAGAGGCAGAAGGATGCAGGACATGGCCGAGGCCAAGATCGGATACCGTTCGTTCGAGATGGATCCGGTCAAGGGTTTCCTGCTTAATGGGGAGCCTTATCCTCTTCGTGGCGTGTCCATGCATCAGGACGCTGATGGCAGGGCTTCAGCGCTTAGGGATGAGGATATCCGGCGGGATTACCAGATTGTCCAGGAACTAGGGGCCAATTTCCTCCGCCTGGCCCATTACCCACATAACGACCTGGCCTTCAGGCTATGCGATTCGCTCGGAATCGTGGTCCAGACTGAAGTCCCGTGGGTCAATGTCTGCGGAACCAACGCCAAGCAAGCTTATTTCAATAATATACGCCATCAGATGGGCGAGATGGTCAACAACCTTTACAACCATCCTTGCATACTTTTCTGGGGAATGTGGAACGAGCTTGACACCTGGGGCAATAATGATAATTTCCAGGGGGACTTTGACGGTTCCAAGGTCCTGACAGAGACAGGCCGCCTGTATGATTTCACCAAGAAGTTGGATCCATACCGTGCGGTTGGTTTCACTGACGATTCCAGGTTGGGAAGAGATGGCTATGCCGGTCTGGCTGGTGACTACTGCTCCCAGAACATCTATTACGGCTGGTATTGGGAACCTAATGATTTCAGTGGTTTCCTGCCGGCTATGCAGGATGTCAGGGAGCGTAGGCAAGGGCCTCTCAATGTGTCTGAATATGGCGCCGGAATCAATCCTTTCTGCCACACTTGGGATCCTTCCAAGGCTGTCAGGAACAAGGAAGATGACTCCAAGCATTTCGAGGAATATGGTAACATGTTCCACGAGGCTTATGTCCGTCAGATCCTGAAGATGCCTTGGCTGAATTTCACTTCGGCATGGGTGCTTTTCGATTTCCCTGTGGCTAACCGTACCGAAGGGTACATGGATTCCGCCGATGGAGAGCGTTTCGTCCAGAATGACGCCCGGAAATACATGAATGACAAGGGGTTGGTGACAAGGGACCGTCGCATTAAGAAGGATGTGTTTTACCTCTACAAATCCCTTTGGAACAAGAAGGTGACCACAGTCCATATCACTTCCTCCCGCCTTTCTGGGATCCCTGCAGGCAAGACCTTCTCGCTAAAAGTCTACAGCAACGCCAGGAACCTTACTCTATACCAGAACGGTAGGATTGTCACCAAGAAGTACAGTTCCGGAGAGGATACAGGAGTAATCTGGACCTTTGAAGGTCTCAAATTGAATAAGGAATCTGATACTTTCAGGGTGGTGGCCAACAACGGAACCAAGGACGAGGTCACTTGGAACCGCCTCTAGCGGTGATATTCTGCTTCACCGGGAGCAAAGCTATCAAATAACCAATCAGTGCCACTCCGGCGATAGTCAGGAGTATGTCGGACCATTGCACTATGACAGGATAAGCGCTGACCAGGAAGTTACCTGGCATCTTGATGAAGCCAAACCTCTGCTGGAGGAAGGCGAATAATACTCCTAGAACCAGACCCGCGGCCAGACCAAGAAGAGAGATCAGCCAACCTTCCAAGGTAAATGTCTTCCGGAGCATGTTGTCAGTGGCTCCGAGGCTGCGGAATGTCTCGATGTCGTCCTTCTTCTCGATGATCAGCATGGTCAGACTGCCGAAGATGTTAAGGGCGATGATGATTATGACGAATATCAGGATAAGGAATATCGCCGCTTTCTCATAGCGCATCATCTTGTAAAGGGAGGTGTTCTGGCGGAACCTGTCAAGAACCTTGAATTCCGGGCCCAAAATCCCTTTGATCGTGTTGATAGCCTTACGCACCTCTTTCTGTGACGAGCCTTCAGCAAGCCGTATCTCTATTCCGGAAACCTCTTTGTCATAGCCCAGGAGCTGCCTCATCTGGTCAAGGGGCATTATCATCAGCTCCTCGTCAATCTGCTGGTTGACAGTGAACACTCCAGCTGGTCTCATGCTCACGGACTCAATTGACGCAGCTGGATTGGCGAGGGAGAAATTCCTGTCCCTGGCCGGGAAATAGATCGTTGCCGAGGAGAGAAAGGCCGGGTTCATCCCCATCTTGTAGGCCAAACCTGCCCCGGCGACCATTTGGGGAACCTGTCCTTTGTGAAGTGAGAACACTCCCGCGGTCATGTGGGCGACAAGAGGGGAACTCATCTCATAGGCGCTGTCGACACCTTTGGCTTTCGCGACCCCCTGGTGCTCCTCATAGTCGACAAACACATTCTCCTCCAGCACGTGGAAATATTCCTCAACTTCCGGAAGGGAAATGATCTTATCGAAAGGCTCTCCTTCCGGGATGAATACCTTTCCTTTGGCAGGGGTGATGAGGATGTCAGGCTCGATGTTGCCGAGAGTGTCCTTCACAAGCTCATCGAAACCGTTGTAGACAGACAGGATGATGATCAAGGCCGCCGTGCCGATTGCCATGCCGATGGCGCTGATCGCGGAAATGATGTTGATCACATTGTGTGATTTCTTTGCGAACAGGTAACGCCTGGCTATGAACAGCGGCAGGTTCATCGCGGTTTACTCTGGTTTATAAGAGTCCTTAAGGGCCGTGGTCTTGTTGAATACCGGCTTCTCAGGTGTGCTGTCAGGATCCTTGAAATAATATCCCGTGCGCTCGAACTGGACGGCTATTCCGGAGTTGTCCTCCAGAAGGGCCGGCTCGGCGTAGCCGGTGAGAACAGTCAGAGATTCAGGATTGAGGAAGTCCTTGTAGTCCATTCCCTCAGGGATGGAGTTCATGTCCTCCTTAGTGAACAAGCGGTCATAGTTCCGGATCTCAATTTCCTTCGCGAGCGAGGCGGGAACCCAATGGATAGTGCCTTTGACGGAGCGCCAAACCTCACCTCCGGGCCTTGTCGACGGATCGTAGGTGCACTTGAGCTCAATG